>CALCIC010000896.1 GCA_937907405.1 uncultured Isosphaeraceae bacterium
GGGCCTGTAGCAGCCGAGCCTGGAGAGCCTCGGCGTCGACCTGGTCGTTCTTGGCGTTGATGACGTACTCGGCCTGTTGAAGGGCCTGGTCGACGTCCCCCAGCTTGAGGGCCGTCTTGCCCAGCCAGACCCGGACGTCCAGCCGTCGGGGCTCGCGTTCGACCGCCTGGGAGTACGCCTTGGCGACGTCCCGGGGGCGATTCATCGCCGTGAACAACCGACCTCGCAGCAACGGCCCCATCGCCGAGTTCTTGGCCGCCTTGTCGATTTCCTCGGTGATCTCGATCGCTCGACCGTAGTCGCCTCGCCGCGCGGCCTGGTCGCACTCGGCCTGGAGGAACGTCAGGTTCGTCGGGTGCTTGCCGCGGAACTCGCGGATCAGGTCGGCCGCCTTCTGCTCGGCCCCCCGGGCTTTCTCGGCGTCGCCGGAGGCCGAGGCGTCGGCCGCCGCCAGGGACGCGACCTCGACCAAAGCCGCCGACACGTTGACGTCGTCGGGAAGCTCGGCGGCCAGCTCGCGGAGCAACCTTTCGGCACCGTCGAAGTTCTTCTGATCGCGGTAGACGTCGATCAGCATCCGCCGGTACGGGCCCTTCTTGGGCTCGTCCTTGGCCTTCTCCTCGACGAACGCGAGCGCCTTCGCGGGGTCGCCGGCCTTGGTGAGGACGAGGTACTTGGCCTGCACGAGCTGCATCGAATCCGGCTGCGCGGCGAGCCCTTCGTCGATGACCTTGAGGGCGCGCTCGGAAGCGGTCGCCTCCGGCGGCGTCTCGTTCACGACGGCCGAGAGCATCAGGTAGAGGACTTCCGGCGCCTTCTGGTCGGGCGTGTTCGAGAGGTCGACGGCCTTGCGGAGAACGGCCGCCGATTCGTCGTACTGCTTCGCACGCAGATGGATGAAGGCGCGGGTGACGACCGCCGCCGGGTTGGTCGGGCTGACCTTCAGCACGTAGTCGAGCTGGGCGAGGGCGGCTTCATCCTCTTTGAACTGACGGTACAGGTTGGCGCCGCGAACCCGCTCGTCGGGAGTAGGCGGCTGCTTCGCGTCATTGAGGATCAGTCCCAGCTCGCGCTTGGCGACGGGCCACTCTCCCTTGGCGACGTAGGCGGTGATCAACTGCCAGCGGTCGCCCCGGTTGAGGTTTCCGGTCTCGCTGTTCTTCCTCAGCTCCTCGTAACGGCGGATGGCGTCGTCGACGTCGCCGGTCTGGAGCGAAAGGCTCGCCAGGGCCGACTGCGCGGCGGTCAACAGGCTGACGCCGGAATCGACCTCCTTGCTCGGGCGGTCGCGAACGATCTCCTCAAGCGCCTTGGAAGCTTCGGCGACCGAACCGGTGCTGCCGTCGAGCTTGGCCTTCCAGAACTGGACGATCTTGTTCTCGGGGTCCTTCTTGAGCGCGGCGTCGAAGTGGGCGATCGCGCCGGGGACGTCGCCTCGCTTGAGCGAGAGCTGGCCTTCCAGCACGTCGCCGGTCGCCCCTTCCTTCCACCGCGTCTTGATCTTGTCCACCACGGCGGCGGCGGCGTCGAGGTCGTGCTCCATCTCGAATAGAGCGAGCTGCACCATCGGCGTCGAACTTTCGGACCGATCGGCGAGCTCGGTCAGGAGCTTGCGGGCCTCGTCGACCTGCTTGAGGGCCGGAGAAGCCAGCAACTGGGCCCGGGCCAGCGCGAGATTCAGGTTGTCGGGGTGAGCGGCCAGGAAGTCGGCCAGGATCTTGTCGGCCTCGCTCGCGTCGCCGTCCTTCGCCTTGAGAGCGGCGGCGAGGCCGGCGAGCTCGGCCGATTCCGGGAACCTGGCTCTCGCCTCGCCGACCAGCTTACGCGCCTCTTCCTTCTTGCCCTGCTGTTCGAGGACGAGAACGGCGAGGTTCTCGGCGGCGGGATCGCCCTTGCCCTGCTTGCGGACCTGATCGATCCTCGCCGCGGCGTCGTCGAGCTTGCCGAGCTGGACGTCGATCTGGGCCAGCCGAAGCGCCGCGCCGACGTCGGCGCCGCCGCCGAGCTTCGTGACCTTGGCGAATTCTTCGGCCGCGCGCTCAAGGTCGCCCGGGCCGCGACGCGCCTGATACAGTTCGCCGCTGAGCTGGTGCAACACGGGCTTCATCTCGGCCGGAATCGCGCCTTGCGCGAGCTGGCCGAAGAGTGATTCGATGATCGGGGCCGCTTCCTCGGGATAGCCGGCCTGAAGGATCGTCCAGGCGGCCCAGAACTGGTACTGGGGGTCGAGGTTGGCCATCCGGAGCGAGTTCTGAAGGTACTGGCGGCCGAGCGCCTGCTCCTGGTTGAGCACCAGGGCGACGCCGTATCGAGCCTGGGCCTCGGCGAGGTCGGGAAGCTGGCCGGCGGCGGTCTTCAGGTGGTTGAGCGCGGTGGCTCGAAGCTTCTGGCGGGCCGCGGCGTCGGCGTCGGCGGCGGCCTTGTCGCCGGCTTTCGTGAGGGTGCGGATCAGACCCGATCGTTCGAGGTCGACGGCGCCCTGAAACAGATGGCCGAGCCCCTGGTAACGCGGCTCGGTAGAGGCGATCAGGGCCGCGACGTGCGGCGCGGCCTTGTCGAACCGGGAGTCGTCGTCGCTCTTGCCCAGGGCCATCTCGGCGGCCACGACGTGCAGGCCCATGGCGATCTGCGCCGAACTCGGCCGCGCGGCGATCGGCGACGCGAGGGCCTCGTCGACCACCTGGAGGCAGCGGTCGCGCTGCTGTCGGAACCGAAGGTGGTCGGCGTAGGTCAAGAACATCTGGAAGTCGACGCGGTCGCCGGTCTTGCGTCCCTTGTCGAAGATCGAGGCGAGTTGCGTCTCGATGGTCTCGATCAGCGGGGCGACCGAGTCGGCCTTGGCGCCGTCGCCCAAGCGGGACTGGCGGATCAGATCGCGCTGGGTCTGTTCGAGCAGGTAACTCAGCCGGGTGACGCGCTGCGAGCCGGGCTCGGCCGCGGCCAGGATGCGGTCGGACGCGGCGAGCATGCTCTTGACCTGCTCGGCGCGCTCGGCGGCGTCGGCGCAGGTCTGGACGTCGAGCGCCGTAAGGCGGAGCTTGGCCATCAGGTCGGTCGGCCCGGCGTCGGCCGGGAGTTCAAGCTTGCGGCCGGCGGCCAGCGCGGCGTCGCGGGCCGAGTCGTCGTCGGCGACGTCGGCGAGCCGCGCCTCGATCAACAGCCGGCGCGCCTCCGGGGCCTTGCCGTCCGCAAGCGTCTTGAGCTGGCGCTTGACCTCGGGAATGTTCGGCGAGCCCGATTCCAGGGAGTGGAACGCCAGCACGAAAGTCGAGTCGAGGTCGGTCGGGTCGAGCTTGACGACCTCGCGCGCCCAGTAGACGGCGTCCTGGGCGCCCTCCTCGGCCATCGCCAGCCCAAGCAGCCGCGCCCTCGGCGCCTTGGCCGACTTGTCGTGGTTGACGGCCTTGATCAAATGGTCGAGCCGTTGCGCGCGGCAGAAGTCGCGACGCTCGCCCGAGGCGGTCTCGATCATCGCCTCGTAAAGCTCGGCGAACTCCTCATGGATCGACGCGCTCCTGGGTTCGAGCTGGAGCGCCTTCTGGAAGTAGATCTCGGCGTCGTCGAGCCTGCCGGCGTCGCGGGCGGCCCTCGCCTGCTTGAGAAAACTCTGCGGCGACCCGGGCGACAACGTGAACGTGATCGCGACCACCCCGACGAGGGCGACCACGACGAAGAGTCCCGAAAGAATCAACAGGGGCTTCCAACGGACGGTCATCGGGCTATTCTCCTTCAGCTCGAAATACCGGGCCGACCACGGAGGAATCGTCCGCGGCGGCGAACCTTCCCGGTTCGCGCCTCGGCCTCGCGCCAGGCGGCGATGATTGTCAGAGGAGTCGAATTCGTGCTGCATGCGACGACGCGGGAACAGCCAAAAGACGAGGTGTGAAGCAAGGTGCGAGACTGTTGGAGTGGGGGGAGGCGATGCCGTCCGCCTGATGCCTCTTCCGAGGTCGCAATCCCTTGCTGCAAATTCCTTGTATCTCGGCACCGCACAAAATAGGGCTTCTTCGCCCCGAGATCAAGCCGAATAATTCCGCTCGCGATTGCATGCGGCCCGACCGCTCATCGCGGCGCCGAGGCCGAGGCTTAGAACGATCCAGACGACCGAGAGCGCCACCACCGCCGCCGCCGGCGCGGCCGCCGGCATCCCCGGCGCGGCGGTCAAGAGCCCGTAGGTCCACGCCCCCGCGGCGTCGCCGGCCCGATAAACGGCCGTATCGATCAGCCCCTTGGCGCGAAGTAGTCGACGGGGATCGACGACCGTGTAGAAGATCTCGCGACTGGGACGCGCGACGGCGTAATCCATCGCCCGCCTCGCCACCTGAAACCATTGGACCGTCGCGACCGACGGCCACGTCGTCAGCGCGATCATGCCGACGATCG
Organism: uncultured Isosphaeraceae bacterium; assembly: GCA_937907405.1. Classification (GTDB taxonomy): domain Bacteria; phylum Planctomycetota; class Planctomycetia; order Isosphaerales; family Isosphaeraceae; genus Paludisphaera. Next base: position 4,384 of record CALCIC010000896.1, read on the forward strand.
TCACGGCCGGAAGCATTGCAGCCGCCGCCCCGACGCCGAAACTGCCCAGAATCCAGGCCGTCATCACCAATTGCATCGCCAGCCCGACGACGTTCACCAGAAGGTCGATCCGGGCGAAGAACGCCGTGCGAACCGCCGGATCGCCGATCGACGCCTCGACGATTCGGGCCTGCTCCAGATAAACGAACGCCGACGTGGTCGTGAACAAGAGGGTCCAGAGTCCAAGACAGACGAGATAAATCCGGTCGCCGGCGGTCGACCGCGGAGGCTCAGCGCGGACCTCGCGCGCGGGTTCCGACGCCGCCCTGGAATCGACGGCCGGGGCCAGAGTCCGCCGCCCCGCGCGATGGCCGATCTCCAGAAACAAGACGGCCGGAAGCATCAAGGGCGCCGGCCCCGCGAGCCGGCCGACGACCCCCGCGAGGGCCGAGCCGGCGATCCCCCCCAGCGCGCCTCCCGCCGCGATCAGCCCGAACAATCGCCGCGCCTGGTCGCTGGTGAATCGCCCCGCGAGCGACCCCCAGGCGATCGAGACGATCAGCAGGTTCGTAACGCTCGCCCAGACGAAGAACAGCCGGGCCGCCCACGCGAATCCCTCGGCGGGGACGACCTGGAACGCGCCGAAGAACGCCAGCAACATCACCTGATGCGCACGGAGGATCGCCCCGATGCTGCTCCGGCCGGCTCGACTCCCGATCCACGCCGACAGCAACGGCCACACCAGCAGCATCGAGACCAGCGTGCCGGTGAACAGAGCGGGAAGATGTTCCGGACCGCCGGCGACCCCCATCTCGTCGCGGATCGGCCGAACCAGATAATTGGACGCCAGAAGGCAGAAGAGGAACAGGCCCGCGTGTCTCAGCGCGGTCCATTCGTCGTCGCGCACGTCGGCCAGACTTCGCAACACCCCGAGGGGCCGCCTGGCGCCGATTCGAGTTCCATCGCCGCGTCTCGCGTTCGAGGCCGATTCGTCCCACGCTCGGCTGGATTCGGGCTCTTGTTTCACGACTTCGCCGCGCGCTCCCTTCCCTCGTTCCGATCGTCCTCGCACGGTCATCTTACCGCAATGGTCCGACTCGAAACGAGGAGGGCGCAATCGCAAGCCGACGGCGGGTCGAGGATCTCAGCCTCCAACCGCCTCGTCGTCGGTCCTCTGATCGCGGCGACGGGCGGCGCGGGCCTTGAGAAAAGCGGGGAGCCAGAGGCCGCGCGACCGCTTCGGGGGGGACGCGGCCGCGTCGGCCGTCCCACGGACCGTCCGGGCGCGCGTGGCGTGGCTCTCCTGGCGCTGACCGTACGACTTGCCGTACGGCGAGGCGTCCTCGATCACCTTGTTGAATTCGGCGACCGTCAGCAGGGCGAGACTGCACAGCCACATCCAACTCGTCAACACCACGATGCCGGCGAATGAACCGTAGGTCGCGCCATAGTCGCCCCACCGCTGAGCGTAGAATCGGAACACAAAGCTCACGGAGAACAGGACGAGCGCCCCCAAGAGACTGCCGGGCGTGATCCATTCCCAACGCTGGTGGGCGTCGGGCGCGAAGTACATCGCCGCCGCGAAACTCGTCAGAATGATGACGAACACCGTCAGCGAGTGGACCGCGGTCAGCACGAACGCCGTCACCGCGTCGAGCTTCAACCAGCCGAGGATCTGAGGCCAAAGAACCGTGCTGGCGAGCACCGCGATCAGGATCACGGCCTCGACGATCGTCATGACGACCGCCACCAACCGCTGCTTCCAGTAGGGCCGGGTCTCCTCGACCCCCATGATCCGATTCATCGCATCCATCACCGCGACGAACAGACTCGAACTCAGCCAAAGCAAGGCGATCGTGCCGAACCACGATAGGCCGGACGACGAGCGCTCATGGATGTTCTTCAACTCGCCCGCCACCATCTCCGCCGCCTCGGGGGGGAGGGCCGCACTCAGCAACTCGACCGGATCGACCGCCTTGCCGTGCGTGAGCAAGGGGAGCAGGTAGGCCGCCAGCAGGATCACCAGTGCCAGAAACGGCACGAGGGCGGCGATCGCGTAAAACGTGACCGCCGCCGCGCGCGTCATAATCTCATGCTCATTAAACTTATTCCAGGTCCGACGCAGCGCAGCCCCGAGGGTCAGCCCGCCGAGGTTCATCGCCGAAAACAAGCGTCGACTCGATGCGTCCATAGTGTGACGGTCCGCCTTGCCAGGAGCGCCGACGGATTCACGACCCCGACGTCGGAATCACCTGATACTCAAAGTCGCGCGCCGACTCCCGGAGTGCAAATCGAATGCCGAAGTCCACGTGTCGCCTTGCCGGACGAAGTCGAGAGCTCACCGACGAGGCGCGCCGCTCGCCGCCAGCGCCACGAAGGCGTCGCGATGGCTCGTGTCGGGGAACCAGTAGCTCCGGCCCTGTCGGGTGAGGCTGTACCGGGGGTCCCCCTGGATCAATCGACCGTTCTCGGCGATGCAGTGCGGGCAGAAGCCCTTTTCGGCCACGTCCACGGCCGCATAGCGGGAAGGCTGTTCGAGGAACCGCTGGCGGTCGGTCTTCGAGGCGCACAAGTAGAGCCGACCCTGGAAGAGCACGCCGAACCGAGGATCGCCGGCCGCCGCCCGGCTCTCGTCGAGTTGCGTCACCGGGCACTTGCCGTCGTTGGCCGGAACATACCGCTCGGGATCGCGGCGGAACCGGTTGAACGTGACGAGGTTGGCGAACCGGTACAACCGCCCCTGGTGCGTCGCCGTGTATTCGGCCTGCCCGTGAACCAGCCGTTTGTCGGCAACCAGGCTGACCGGGCAGTAGCCGGAGAGCTCCGCGTCGACCTCCCGCTTGATCGGCCTGGGCGGGCCGACCAACTCGGCCGCATCGGCGGGGGGGGACGCCAGGAGCGAGGGTTCGGCCGCCTGCTTCGGCTCGCGAAGCGAGATCGCCCGGCTGAGGAACCCGTCGAGCTCCTCAGGGCCGAGAT
>CALCIC010000897.1 GCA_937907405.1 uncultured Isosphaeraceae bacterium
AGCGAGGGGACCGGCGTGGGCGATCTGAAATCAACCCTCGCTTGCGCGTCGGGCTGGTATTGGGGATGGTTGAACCCGAAATATCGGCCCGACGCGTCCGCGAGGGGACCGGCGTGGGGGATCTGAAATCAACCCTCGCTTGCGCGTCGGGCTGATATTGGGGATGGTTGAACCCGAAATATCAGCCCGACGCGCAAGCGAGGGGACCGGCGTCGGGGATGTGAAATCAACCCTCGCTTGCGCGTCGGGCTGGTATTGGGGATGGTTGAACCCGAAGTATCAGCCCGACGCGCGAGCGAGGGGACCGGCGTGGGGGATGTGAAATCAACCTTCGCTTGCGCGTCGGGCTGGTATTGGGCGCCGGGATTGCAACCGGCCGCGTGGGCCGGCCCTGCATCGGGCGGACTCGCTTGAACGGCCGGGAGGGCGTAAGCTAGAATCATGGTGGAAGTGCAATTCTCGCGCGACGACCTTCGTCGTCGGCCTGGGGCCGATGCGCCGGGGCCTGGAGCAAGGGATTACGAGGTCGGACTGCGTCATGCCTGAGCGTGATTATTACGAGGTGCTCGGCGTGGCGCGCGACGCGACGCCCGAGGCGATCAAGAAGGCGTACCGCACGCTGGCGCGGAAGTATCATCCCGACGTCAACCCCGGCGACAAGTCGGCCGAGAAGCAGTTCAAGGAAGTCCAGCAGTCGTACGACGTGCTCTCCGACCAGGAGAAGCGGGCGATGTACGACCGCTACGGCGCCGCCGGTTTTGAAGGGATGGCCGCCGCCGGCCCCAGAACGAGCGCCTCGGAATGGACGGCGCGGTTCGGCGAGCCGGGGGGCGAGTCGGTCGATTTCAGCGAATTCTTCGGCGGGTTCGGTCAGGGGGGCTATCCCGGCGGCTCGGGGAGCGGCGAGGGAGGCGCGGGGATTTTCGAAGACCTACTCGGACGGGTGCGCGGCGGCAGGGCTGCGAAACCGCGAGGCGGCCGAAACGTCGAGGCCCGTCTGGCGATCCCGTTTCTCACCGCGGTTCGCGGCGGCGAGACGTCGATCGACGTCCAGCGCGGCGACGGTCGGCGTGAGAGCCTGGTGGTCAAGATTCCGGCCGGAGTCGACGCCGGCGCCAAGCTCCGGCTCAAGGGGCAGGGCGAGCCCGGTCCCAAGGGAACCCCGGCGGGGGACTTGACCATCGAGATCCTCGTCGAACCGCACCCCTACTTCAAACGAGACGGCCGCAACCTTCAGGTCGAAGTCCCTGTTTCGATCGGCGAGGCGGTTCTTGGGGCGAGGATCGAGGTCCCCTCGCTCGACGGCCCCAAGTCCATGACCATCCCCCCCGGCAGCTCGAGCGGACAGAAGCTCAGACTGAAGGGGCAGGGGGTCCCGGCCTCGGCAGGGAAGCCCGAAGGGGACCTGTTCGTCGTTCTCAAAGTCGTCGTCCCCAAGAACGTCGACGAGGCCGGCAAGCGCCTGATCCAGGAGTTCGCCGACCTCGTCAAGCAGAACCCGCGCTCCGGGATGTGGTGAACCATCAGGGCCGCCCGCGGCGAACGTCTCGCGCGGCTCTTGCAGCAACGGACACCAGCCGGCCATGAACCATCCGATCATCGCGCGCGACGTCGTCGCCCGAGAACTTGCGATTTCCACCAACGTGCTCATCCGATACGAGCGGATGGGGCTGGTCCAGAGTGTGTCCGAAGGCGAGATCCAGGGCTATGAGCCCGCGCAAGTCCGGCGGATCTGGTCGATCGCCAGCTATCAGCGCGACCTTGGAATCAACCTGGCGGGCGTCGAACTCATCCTTCAGCTTCACGACCGCATGGCTTTGCTTCACCACAACCTGCGGGACCTCGCCGACCAGCTTCAGGAACTCGCCGAGCGACCCGAATCCGACCAACCCCAATGAGCGACTGGACTTCATGTTTCCACCTCGTCCCGGCCCACCTCCCGCCGCCCGTCCGGCGGCAGAGCCCGCGAAGACCCGGCTGGGCCGACTCCTCGCCGAGCGGCCCGAGGCGCGTTCCCGGATCGCGCGCGCCGTCGGCGGGTTGCTGGCGGTCGCGCTGGCGACCGTCGCCGCGATCGGCGTCCTCCTCATCTGGCATCTGCGACGCCGCGCGGGGCTGATCCGCGAGAAACTCGCGACTCGCTGCGACGTCTCACTCGCCGATTGGGAACTCCTCGATCCCGACGCCAGGACCGACGACGACGGCGACGGCGCGGAGTCGTCAACCCCCGACTCTCGGTGATCAAGAGAGGAAGCCGGATATCGATGACACAGGAAGCGCGATTTCGACCGCACGAACGAATCAAGGACCCCGCCGACTTCCGCCGCGCGTTCGACCGCAAGCGATCGGTCTCCGACGCCGTGTTGATCGTCTACGGCGCGGAGAACGGTCTGGACCACGCACGACTGGGCGTCTCGGTCTCCCGTAAGCGGGTGCGGAAAGCCCATGATCGCAACGCCGTCAAGCGTCTTATCCGTGAGGCGTTTCGACTTTCCAAGGCCGAGCTGCCCCCCGGCGTCGACCTGATCGTCCTGCCGCGCGGGTCGAAGCCGACGTTCGAGGCCGTCCGCGGCTCGCTTCCCTCCCTGGCGCGCGACGCCGCCCGGCGGCTGCGGGGCTCGCGGTCGAGCCCCCCCGGGCCGCCGAAGCCATGAGGCCGAGCTTGAGCTTGATCCGCCGAGCCTGGCGCTGGCCCGGTCGACTGGCCGTCTCGCTCTTGATCGGCGGCATCCGAATCTATCAGATGACGCTCAGTCCGTTGCTCGGAGACGTCTGCCGGTTCCATCCAAGTTGCAGTCGGTACATGGTCGAGGCGCTGCGGAAATACGGCCTCGTCGTCGGCCTGGCCAGGGGCCTGCGTCGGATCTCTCGATGTCATCCGTGGAACCCGGGCGGCTATGACCCGCCCTGATCGACGTCCCAGCGGAGAGGGAGGGATTCGAACCCTCGGTACGTGTTACCGTACACGGCATTTCCAGTGCCGCACCTTCGGCCTCTCGGTCACCTCTCCGATTCGTAACTCTCTAGCGAAAATCTACTTGCGTCTTGAACTGTTGTAAAGGCGGATCGCAAAAAAATCGAGGGAGCAGAGAGCGTGACTCGGTCCACTCGGGCACAAGTGTACGACATGCGCCAGACCCCACGCAAGGGCTGTACCCGGGGTCGTTTCCAATTCAACCCACATGGATCATGGTCAAGCCGAATCCAGCGGAAGCCGGGTTCCCCCTCCACCAGCCGATGCCTTCGATTCCAGGAAGGGCTCATGAGCCGGGTCGTTCTCGCCGCCTTCGTTCTGACTTGCACATTGAGAGCGCAGACCACGGTTTTTGGCGAGCCGCCGCCGATGGAGACGACGCGCGACGTGGCGTATGGATCCGACCCGGCGCAGAAGCTCGACGTCTACCGGCCCCGAGGCGCGTCCGACGCGCGGCCGGCGGTGCTCTGGTTTCATGGCGGCGGCTGGCAGTCGGGCGACAAAGGGGACGATCTGAACGGCATCCGCGATCTCGCGCCGATGCTGGTCGACCGCGGCTACATCGCGATCTCGTGCAACTATCGGCTCGCCCCCGCGCATCGCCATCCAGCCCAGGTGAACGACGCGGCTCGGGCCGTCCGCTGGGTCCGGGCGCACGCCGCGAACTACGGCGTCGACCCTGACCGCGTGGGGGTCGTCGGGATCAGCGCCGGCGGGCACCTCGCCTGCATGCTCGCGGTGCATGCGCCGAAGACCGGCGACGAGGCGCTCGACCGGTTTTCCGGCAAGGTCGAGGCGGCCGTCTCACTCAACGGCGTCACCGATCTCCGCCCGGGCGCGCCGACGAACAAGTTGCTGCAAACCATCTACCCCGTGGTCGTCGGCGATGATCCCGAAGCGCTCGCCTCGATGTCGCCGATCACGTTCGTGACCAAGCGCGCCGCTCCTTTGCTTCTCGTCGTCGGCGACGAGGACGACATGGTCCCCGTCACCCAATCCCAACTCATGGCCGACTCACTCAAGGAAGCCGGCGCCGCTTATGAATTCGTCACAATTCGCGGC
>CALCIC010000898.1 GCA_937907405.1 uncultured Isosphaeraceae bacterium
TACGGCGTTCTTGATCGGCCAGGCCGCGCCGTCGGCGAGGCCGCAGATCGTCGTCCCGGGGATGATCCCCAGGTTGTTCGCCATGTGGAGCATGACGTCGAGGTCCTCGATCCGCCCGCCGCCGGCCTTGATCCGGTGGATCGTCTTCTCCATCCAGCCGGTCCCCTCGCGGCACGGGGTGCACTGGCCGCAGCTCTCGTGCGCGAAGAACCGCGAGGTGTTGAGCAGGTAGTCGATGATCGGCGTATGGTCGTCGATGACCGTGACCGCCGCCGTGCCCAGCCCCAGGCAGCCCGGCTTGCGGAGGCTCTCGAAATCCAGCGGCGTGTCGAGCTCGTCGGCCGACAAGAGCCCCATGCTGATTCCGCCGGGGACGGCCGCCTTGGCCTTGCGCCCCTTCCAGACGCCGCCGGCGTGGTCGTCGATCAGCTCGCGGCAGGTGACCCCCAGCGGCAGTTCGACGCAGACCTGCTTCTCGACGTGGCCCGACACGGTGTACAGCTTGGGGCCGTAGCTCTTGGGGGTGCCGATCGACTTGAACCAGGACGCGCCCCGCTCGACGATGTGGGGCACGCAGCAGAGGGTCTCGACGTTGTTGACGACCGTGGGCTTGCGGAACGCCCCCTCGATGGCTGGGAACGGCGGCTTGATCCGGGGCCACCCCCGCTTGCCTTCGAGGCTTTCGATCAGCCCCGTCTCCTCGCCGCAGATGTAGGCGCCGGCCCCCCGGTGGACCCAGAGGTCCAGGTCGTAGCCGCTGCCGTAGATGTTCTTGCCCAGGTGGCCGGCCCTCCTCGCCTCGGCGATCGCCTCTTCAAGGATCTTGTAGGCGTGGATGTACTCGAACCGCAGGTAGAGGTACGCCGTGGTCGCCTTGGTGGCGAAGCAGGCGATCAGGATGCCCTCGATGAGCTGGTGCGGGTCCTTCTCCATCAGGAACCGGTTGTTGAACGTGGCCGGCTCGGACTCGTCGGCGTTGATGCACATGAGCGTTTCCTTCCGATCCTTCGGAAGAAACGTCCACTTGAGGCCGCAGGGGAACCCCGCGCCTCCTCGGCCGCGCAGCTCGGACTCCTTGACGAGGTTGACGACCGCGTCGGGGTCCATCGTCGTCAGCGCCTTGCGCGCGGCCTGGTAGCCGCCGCGCGATTCATAGACCGAGAGCGTGTGGCCGTCGGCGACGTTCCAGTTGCGGCTCAGGACGGGTTCAAACGTGGGCACGGCCGTTTCGTCTCCAGGTCTTCGAGTTCGAGGCGTCCGCCTTCGAGGCCGGATGGTTCGGTACTCACACGCGGGGAGGGTCGTCCCGGCGTCCCTTCTTCAGTTCGTCGAGCATGGCGTCGACCCGGGGCTCGTCGAGCGGCCCGAACACCCGGCCGTCGTCGGCGAGGGCGGCGGGGGCGTAGTCGCAGATCCCCAGGCACTCGGCGAACTCGACCGTCAGCTTGCCGTCGGCCGTGGTCTGGCCCGCCTTGATCTTCAGCTTGTCGCAGGCGTGCTCGAGCAGCTCGTCGCCGCCGCGGAGCATGCACGAGATCGACCGGCACATCCAGACCCGGACGTCCCCCAGCGGCGCCTGCGGGAAGAAGCCGTAGAAGCTCATCGTGTCGTGGACTTCCGCCGGCGCGATCTCGAGCAACTCGGCGATCTCGGCCATCGCCTGCAACGGCACGCAACGCAGGTGGGCGTGGACCAGATGCAGGGCCGGCAGGGTCGCCGCGCGCTTGCTCGGGTAGCGGGGGAAGAGCGCCCGGATCTTCTCCTTGAGAGGCTCGGTGAGGATCGCGATCCGCGGCGGTTGTGAGGGCGCTTCGGCTGGCATCGAACGAGTATCCTTGCGTTGCGTTGCGTTGCGGCGTTTCGACGGGTTCCGGGCTCCGAGGGCTCAGCGGTCGAGTTCGGCGGCGATGATGTTCAGGCTGCCGAGGATCGCCACCACGTCGGCGAGCATGTAATTCTTGATGAGGTGAGGAAACACCGAAAAATGGATGAACGACGGCGGTCGGGTGCGGACCCGCCAGCCGAACTCGGTGCCGTCGGCGACCAGATAGTAGCCCAGCTCGCCGTTGGGGCTTTCGATCGCCGCGTAGACCTCGTTCACCGGCGTCTCGAACCCTCGGTTGGGCATGACCAGCTCGAAGTGCTGGATCAGCCCTTCCATGCTGTTGTAGGTCGTCAGCTTGTCCGGCAGCGACAGCTTGTCGGCGATCGGCAGGTTCACCGGGCCGGAGGGGAGCTTGGCGACCGCTTGCTCGAGGATCCGATGGCTCTGCCTCATCTCCTCCATGCGGACCATGAACCGGGCCCAGCAGTCCCCCTCGCTCGAATAGGGGACCTCGAAGTCCAGCTCGGGGTAGGCCAGGTACGGGGCGTCCTTGCGGAGGTCGAAGGTCACTCCGCTGGCCCGGGCGACCGGGCCGGTGCAGGAATGCGCGATCGCGTCGGCCTTGCTGAGCACCCCCACCCCCCGCAGCCGGTCGAGGAAGATCCGGTTGCGGAACAGCAGCTTGCTCATGTCGGCGTAGACGGCCTCGAAGTTGCCAAGGAACGTCTTGATCCGACCCAGAACACGGTCGTTGAAGTCGTAGAGCACCCCGCCGACCCGGGTGTAGCCGGGGTGGAACCGATAGCCCGACATCTCCTCGTAGACGTCGTAGACCTGCTCGCGGAGGTTGAACGCGTAGAGGAACGCGGTGAACGCCCCCAGGTCGAGCGCCATGGCGCCGGTGCAAAGCAGGTGGTCGGAGATCCGCGCGAGTTCGCCGATGATCACCCGGATGTATTGACAACGGGGGGTCAGCTCGACCCCCAGCACCTTCTCGACCGCGTGGTGCCAGGCGACCTCGTTCATCGGCGGGCTGATGTAGTTCTTGCGGTCGGCGACCGTCACGTACTGGTTGTAATTCAGGTGCTCGCCGAGCTTCTCGAACCCCGAGTGCAGGTAGCCGATGTCGGGCGTCGCCTTGACGATGCGCTCGCCGTCGAGATCGAGGATCAGCCGCAAGGTGGTGTGCGTGGCGGGGTGCTGGGGACCGAAATTGAGAGTCCAGGCCGCCTGCTTGGCTTCGGTTTCCAGTTCGGGCTCGTCGACCGCGGATGCCGTCATTGCGTCTCTCAAGTCTTGGGGCTTTGAAAGTTCGTTCGCTCGTTCGTCGATCAACTCACGAACGCGCGAATCAAGACTCGCCTCGGGTGAGCCTGGGGAAGTTGTGGCGCTCGCCTCGGCCCCGGAGCGGGTAGTCTTTCCGCAGCGGGAAGGCGACGAATTCTTCGGGCATGAGGATCCGACGGAGGTCGGGGTGCCCCTCGAACCGGACGCCGAACATGTCGAACACCTCCCGCTCCATCCAGTCGGCGCCGGGCCAAAGGGGGACGGCGGACGGCAGCGTCGGGTCGGGGTCGTCGACCTCCGCCTTGACGACGATCATCTCGGCCGTCTCAAGGTTGCGGAGCACGTAATGGACCTCGAACCGGCCGCGGGTCCGTCCCGGGTAGCCGAGGTAGTCGGCGCCCCCCAGCTCGGCGAGCAGGTTGAAGCCGCACCGCGTCTTGAGCGCGGTCAGCACCTCGATCAACCGCGAGGAGGGGACGAAGAGGCGGAGGTTGTCTCGGAAGTTCGAGAGGCTGAAGACCCCGTCGCCGAACACCGAGGACAACGTCTTCAGGGTTTCGGCGTGCGGATCGACGGCGGTCGTCGTGGCGGTGCTCATCGGGACGCGGGGCTCCTCGAAAGATCAGGCGGAACGACCGTCGCGGTCGTGGTCCGCGGGTTCATCGCGTCTCCTCGACGCCCAGCCTGGACGGGCCGCCGGGGAGACGATAGCCGAACCGGTCCTCGTCGCCGCGCTCGGCGGCGATCGCGCGGCCGGCCGGCGCGTCGCGATGCTCGATCATGTACCGCTCGCGCTCGCGAAGCTCGGGCAGGCCCTCGTTCCCGGCGATCGTCCCCCCCCTCTGGATCTTCTCCTGGATGTCCAGCAGCGC
>CALCIC010000899.1 GCA_937907405.1 uncultured Isosphaeraceae bacterium
TGCTGGCGCTCAGCGAGGCGTTCCTCGGGCATCTGGAACGACGGGTGTTCCCGGGGGGGTGTTTCTTCGCGACCGTTTCGGTGCAACTCGCGTCGCGTCCCGGACGCCCTCGCGACCGGGTGATGCAGCTCCAGGCGCTCTGGCTGGCGCGGTTCGCGGAGGCGCTGGGGCAGGCCGTCGCGGGGGGGGAGTTGCCGCGTGGCGTCGACGTCGACCAGTTGGTCTTCGAGATCACCGCGATGCTGGTTCGGGCGAACTTCGCCTGGGTCGCGATGGGAGAGCCGCGCATCCTGGATCAAGCCCGGATCGGCGTGCGCCACGTGCTCGGGCGCGACGTGCGGAGCGACGAAGCCGGGAGCCGGTTGTTCGGAGAGCGGGACGCTTGGAAACGTTCACGCACTCGTGCTTGAGCGGAGGTCAGGTCCGAGGAGGGCGAACCGATCCAACGGTCGACGGCGCCACCCGGTTCGACGTTTCGCTCACGAAGGCGAGAACGAACCGTTGATCTGGAAGGACGCCGGGGGCGAGGTTCACGTCGCCGGGCCGTCTTCTGGATCGCGGCGACTCAGCGGCCGTCGGTCCCGATGAACGGCACCCTGACGGGCAGGACGACGGAGTCATGCTGATTGAGGCCGGGTTGCATCCGGCGGGCGTTGTTGAGGTAGAGGTCGCGGTCCACCGGGCTCATGCGACGGTTCGAGTGCCACCGGACGCCGCCGTCGCTGTAGAGCACGTTCTGGCCGGTGCCGCGATGGTTCGGGCTGTTGCGGTCGATGACGCCGAGATGGGCGTCGTGGGGCGGCTGGTCGGCGATCACCGCGATCAATGAGGCGGGGCGGGCGTCGATCGGCCCCGGGCGGCCCGAGTCGCGTCGGTAGCCGGCGTTGTAGCCGTAGTCCCACGACACCAGCTTCTGATACCGCGCCGGATCGGACTTCCGGAGGTCGTCGATCTGGTCGAACGAATCCAGGTGCTTCGCGTCGCGCACGGAGGTGCAGACGCCGTTGCTGGGACAGTCGAGGATCGAGACGTCGTGCAGGCAGCCGGCGTCGTGAAGGATCGCCGCGTAGAGGCCGCTGTGCGCTTCGGCTCGATGATTCGGCGGATAGGGGTACGACAGGTGATTCGAGGCGTACTGCTCCAGGCTCCTGCCGATCTGCCCGAGGTTGAACATGCAGCCGGCCTGATTCATCCGGTCTCGTGATTTCTGGATCGCGGGCAGCAGGGTGAGGACGCCGGCGATGAAGATGCTGGCGGCGACCGCGAAATCCGCCCACCGGAACGGGAGCTGGACCGGGACGTAGTCGAGGATCGAGCGGCGGCCCCGTCGGGCGTCGGCCACGAGGGCGAGGGTGCGCCGCGAGAGTCCCGGAGGCGGGTTGTACGAATATCCGTCGTCGACGAGGTATTGGACGGCCTGGCGGACGCGGTGCGCCCTCGCCCCGAATTCCGGGTCGTTTCGAGCGGCCTCTTCAAGCTCGCGACGACGTGGATCGTCGAGCTGGCCAAGGGCGAAATCGAGCATCTCTTCGGCGTTCATGGCGTCAATCTTTCCCGTCCCGCTGAGCGGTTCGTGCCATTTGCTGAAGTTTGGCGAGTGCGGCGTGCAGCCGAGACTTCACGGTTCCAACGGGGATCTTGAGAATATCGGCGATCTCGCGATATTTCAGGTCCTGATGGTAAGCGAGGATCAACGTTTGGCGGAGCAGGTCCGGGAGGCGGTCGATGCTCTCGCGGACCCATTGCTGTCTCTCTTGTTCCTGCAGATCGGCGAGCGGCCCGGAATCGTCGTTGACCAGCATGTCCAGCAGCGACCCACTCTCGGAGTCGGACGGTGCGGCGCCAAGGCGCTGATCGAGACTGACGGTCGGATGCCTTCCTGCTTTCCGGAGCGTGTCGACGGCCTGATGCGTTCCGATCGCGTAGAGCCAGGGGCGAAACGGCCGGCCGTCTTCATACAACCCACGCTTCAGGTGGACCTGCAGGAAGGTGTTTTGGAACACGTCCTCCGCCAGCGACGGATCACCGAGATAACGCGCCAGATACCGATACAACTCGCGCTCGTAGCGGCGGACGAGTTCAGTGAACAACGGTTCGGCGCCGTGGTCGCGATACCGACGCATGAGGTCCTCGTCCGTCGCCCGGGCGAGGCCTTCCGTCGAATCCGACTCGATCACCTTAACCATAGCTACGCACCGCCGAGGCCGAAGGTTCAGCCCTCGTTTCAAGGAAGTCCGCGAACGCCGCCGTCACGCCGACGCGCCGTCGTCTCGATCGTCGGAATCGAGAGGCCGCAAGCGAAAGAACTAGCCGATCTTCGGTTTAAGCGGACGGGCTGTCAAGTCGTCGCTTCGAGTGGCGTTTTCACCTTGCCGGGGCGAATCAGGGGGAGTGCAAGTTCAACCTCGACCGCTTTCGCGCGCGAATGATCGGGATGAGTCCCGGCGGTCGACCCCGGGGGCCCGCGTCGGCCATCCCAAGTCCGCGCCGCTTCACCGGTCAACTCCCCCCCCGAGGGGGCTGGGAGATCGGAAGAGCACACGTCTGAGCTCCAGT
>CALCIC010000900.1 GCA_937907405.1 uncultured Isosphaeraceae bacterium
CGAGGAAGGAAGGGACGGCGCGACGCCCTCCATCGACGTGGAACGGGCCGACGCCGCAGTCGGCGACGACGCGGCCGAGGTCCTCGCGGTCTGCGACGCCGGGGCGTCGCCGAGAAGACGGACGACCTCGAAGAGGCGACTCGACTGATTCGCGGGAAGGGGAGGGACGTAACTTCCGACCACGGTGATCTTGCCGTCCGGTCCGATCACCGTGGGAGACTGGGCGCTGGTGGAATTCGAGCCGGGTATGACCGCCTGCGACCTTCCACCGTCGCCGAAGGAAGAATCCAGGGCCTGGCCGTCCGAGAGGATCCTGTCGACGACGAACGTGGCCGGTTCTGCGTGCGCGGCGACCGAGGGTGTTCCCGCCATGATGATCTTGCCGTCCGATTGCACGGCCAATCCCGACGGCCAGGCCATGGCGCCGTCGCTGAAGTAGCCGTTGGTCCCGAACGAACCATCGACGGAGCCATCGGCGTTGAGACGAATCAGGCGCGCGGAATACCCCGTCCCGCTCCCGTTCCAGTTGACGCTCGCGAGGGTCCGGCCCGCCGACTGGAAGGCGACGGCCGCCACACCTGGAATCCCGCCGCCAAGACTGAGGAAGGTCTCGCCCTGGGTCCCGAACGAGCCGTCGGGTTGTCCCGATGGGGTGAATCGAACCAGCGCGGGCGCCATCGCCCCGGTCGCCGGATTGACGTCATGCCCCCCCATCACGACGTCGCCCGACGCGCCGAGGGCCAGGCAGACGGCCGAGCCGCTGGACGCCGCGACGTAGCCCTTGCCTCCCGGGCCGAAGCTCGTGTCCAGCGTGCCGTTGCTGTTGAACCTCACGGCGACGAAGCCGGCGCCCGACGCAATGGTGCCGCTCCCCGCTCCGATGACGATCTTCCCGTCGGGCTGGATCGCCAGACCGGCGGCGAACAGGCTCTTCGTCGGGAGATCGAACGTCGCCCGCCCGTTGCCGTTGAACGTCGTGTCGATCGAGCCGTTGGGATTCAACCTCTCGACGATCAAATCGTTGCGCCAAACCTGAGTCTTTTTGGTTCCGTACGAGGTGTAATTCTCGGCCCCGATGACGATCTTGCCGTCCTGCTGGATCTGGATGCATTGGACGTTCAGGCCGCCAGGATTCGGGAAGCATGGGATGTTCACGATTCCGGACGCGCCGAAGGTCGTGTCGAGGCTGCCGTCCTGGTTGTACCGCACGACGGTGACGTCGGTCACCCCGGTGTTATTAGGGTTCGAGGGGGACGAGCCGTCGCTCGAGGTCCCCACCACGACCGTCTTCAGGTCGGGCTGGACCGCCACGCCCTTGGCTCCTCCCGAGAAGGAGTTGACCTTCGTCACGACGATCCCCGTGCCGCCGAATCCGGTGTCAAGGCCCCCCGCGTTGAGCAAGGAACGCTCCTCAAGGGGCTCGATCCTGGGACGAGTCGCGAGTCTTCGCGTGGCCATCGGACGCTTTCTCCTCGGTTGGTGCGAAATCGGAGCGGATCAGCAGCCGTGCTGTAAGTCGAGCGAAAACGACGTCGGCTCGGATTCCTCGAACGGAATGGCCCTCGGCGGGGAAGGGATCGGCCGACGGCTCCATCATTCAGACATCGGATCGCGGCGAAGACCGGGGCGCCTGCCGCGGGGCCCTGGCCAATCCGGGACGATGAGCCAATACGCTCTACTCTGAATAGAAAGCGCCAGTCCCGCGCGAATGTCACCTTCAAAATTATAAAAAGTTCAAGATTTAACATTTAGTAGTCGCTGCGCTCTTTCGGCCGCAAGCTCGGACGGGCGTCCTTGCATCCATTGACGATGGTTGACTTGATGCGCAATTCTCCCTACGATCGGAGCATAAAGGGGGGATGCATTATGGATGCGGACGCGATCGGAGCGGAATTCGTGCGGCAGTCGCGCCGGCAGCTCGCGGCGAGCGTCGACCTGATTCGCCACTGCGTGGGGCAGCTCGACGACGACCAGGTCTGGGGACGGCCTCGCGAGGACATGAACAGCGTCGCCAACCTGCTCTTGCACCTGGCGGGCAACCTTCGCCAGCGGTTCGGCTCGGTCGTCGACGGCGAGCCCGACGACCGCGACCGGCTCGGCGAATTCACCGAGCGCCGGGCGATCCCCAGGGACGAGCTCCTCAGCCGGTTCGAGGCGTCCGCCGCCGGGGCCGACGCGACCCTGGAGAAGCTCGGCTCGGAACAGCTCGTCGAGAGCCGGCGCTACATGCTGCTCGCCGGCCCGGAAGAAAAGTCGGTCCTGGGGGTCGTACTTCAGGCCCTCACCCACCTGAGCGGCCACGCCCAGGAGATCCTCCACCTGACCCGGATGGAGCTTGGCGACCGCTACGCCTTCCGCCAGCCCGGGGGCGTCCCTCCCGAGATGCGGCCCGGCCGCCAGGTCTGACGGGGAAGCCGACGACCCGATCGGCTTCGTTCGCGCGGAATTCCGCCGCCAAAGCCCTCGATCTTCTTCCGAACCGGCTGGCGGAAATTGGCTTCCCTCGTCAAGAAATCCGTGAGCCCGTCGAGCGGGGTCGGTCTTATGTGTTGATGTAAAGCCTCGTCATGCAATGCTTTGAGTCCGAATACGGCGGATTCTTCCGGCGTTGCGGAATTGGCTTCGATCGCGCGGAAGACGAAGCTTCTCGGCACCGATCCCCCGTCGAGCGTCCGTGGGCGATTGGGTTTGTTCGCGCGGAATATGGGATGGTTCGACGTCTCCTCGGCGTTCACCGATACCGAATTGACAACGAGCCGGGTCGCTCGGTACGGAGTTTCCCTTATCCATGAGGATACGACGCGATCCCCCTTTCGATCGTCGGAGAGAGGGGGCCGAGCAGGCTCGGCGTCCATCTAGGCGTTGCAATGACGGCGATCGGAAAAAGCCCTGCAAAACCATCCGTAGGTCGACCGAGAGCGGGGAACATCAACTATCATGTCTTCCCTGGCGCACCCGCCCCGATGAACATGGCGGCGTGGCCGCACTTTGGTAGGAAGCCGCGGCCCGCGTCCCAGGGGCGGGACGATGCCGAGCCGCCCCACCGTCCATCAGATCGGCACGAGGCGGCGGAAGCCGTGGGCCAGCACGACGGGGTAAAGCGCCAGGTTGCGGGCCAGCGCGGCCGTCGTCGAATACCGAGGGATGCGGCCGGAGGTCCCTGCGCGGCGATCCGCCAGACAGGCCGCCAGCGCGCGCAGGTGCGTCGGGCCGAACGGGCCGTCGTGGATCCGGTCGATGAGCGGCATGGGAAGGGCCGATGCGCCATGCAGCGCGCCCAGCCAGGCCCCGAGGATGGCCGCGATCGAATCGGCGTCCCCCCCCGCGCCGACGGCTTCGGTCAACGCGCGCATCGGATCGTCGCCGTGACGCGCGAAGCAGTACGAGGCGAACGCGACGGTATGAACCACGAAGCCCGAGGTCCCGCAGACCCGCGCGGCTTCGAGCGTATCCCTCCCCTGCTCCGCGAGGCGTAGGCCCTGATCGATCGCCGCGGCCAGCTCGGGATCGGTCACCGCGCCTCGGGCCTCGTCGAGCAACGCCCTGCGATTCGACCCAGCAGGACACCCGGCGCAGGCGGCGGCCGTCTCGGCGACGAACAGGGCGCCCTCGACCGCGCGGGGGTCGCGATGCGTGACCTCCGCCAGCGCCCGGCCGAACCGGCCTCGCTCATCCGGTCGATCTTGAAAAAACACGCCGATCACCGCCGCCCGCATCGCAGCGCCGTTGCCCGCCGAGTTCACTCCGGTCGGCGACAGCCCCAGTCCGATCCGAACGCAAGACCGGATCGTCGCCCTTCCCACACCCCATGGCAGCCGAGCGAACCAGCCCAACAACGCCCGCTGAAAGTCACGCGCGCAGGCGTCGACGTCGTCGGGAAACCGGGCGAGACTCTGCGCGATCAGGGCCGATTGCTCGGTGTCGTCCGAGACGAACCCCGTTCGACCCAACATCCGAAACCGATCCACCACGCCGAACCGCCGCGCGATCGCCCCGGCCGACATCCCCTCGCAAGCCAACCCCAGCGCGTCGCCCAGGGCCGTCCCGAGCAAGACTCCCGACAGCCGGTCGATCGGCGGCGCGTCGATCGGTATTCCCATCTTCATCCTCAAGAACGAGCCGACGATTCCCCTCGAATCATCCTATGACATTTGAAAGAGGAAGTCGATCGGGACGAGGCGGTCGGCGACGGCGGGGAGCCTCGGCTTCCCATCGTTCATCGGCGGCGCAACCAAGCCATCCTTTCATCGACCCAGCCTCGGCGGGCCCGCCTGATCGTCCTGGCCCTCGGCTCGGCTCCTGGCGTGGCGGGGACCGGCTTGATAGGATGCGGGTCCGGCCTTGAGCTTCTTTTCCGGTTTACCTCGCCTTGGTCGCATCGGACTCCGGCGTCCGAGCCT
>CALCIC010000901.1 GCA_937907405.1 uncultured Isosphaeraceae bacterium
GGCGGGCCGGAAGCCGTGGTGAAGCGGCTTGATCCGATCTTCAAGACCATCGCGCCGGGGATCGACGCCGCGCCCCGGACCCCGGGCCGGGAGAAGCTGGGCGGCACCGCCGAACACGGCTACCTGCACTGCGGCCCCAGCGGCGCGGGGCACTTCGTCAAGATGGTCCACAACGGCATCGAGTACGGCGTGATGGCCGCCTACGCCGAGGGCCTGGACGTCCTCCACCACGCCGACGTCGGCAAGCGGGCGCAAGTGCACGACGCCGAAACGACGCCGCTGCGCGAGCCCGAGCTGTATCAATACGACCTCGACGTCCGCGACGTGGCCGAGGTCTGGCGGCGGGGGAGCGTGATCGCGTCCTGGCTGCTGGACCTGTCGGCGGCGGCCCTGCTGAAAGACCCGGCGCTCGGGGACTTCTCGGGCCGGGTCTCCGATTCGGGCGAGGGGCGGTGGACGATCAAGGCGGCGATCGACGAGGCCGTGCCCGCCCCGGTGCTCACCACGGCGCTCTACGAGCGGTTCGCCTCGCGAGGCGAGGCCGGGTTCGCCGACAAGCTGCTCTCGGCGATGCGGTTCGAGTTCGGCGGTCATCACGAAAAGGGCGGCGGCGAGTAAGTCGGCCGCCGACGCGCGGCGGATCTTCGGCCTGCCGATTGATTCAGGAGGAATTGATGGACGCTCCCCACTCCGACGCGCTGGTCTTCTTCGGCGCGACCGGCGACCTCGCGCACAAGAAGATCTTCCCGGCGCTTCAGGCGATGGTCAAACACGGCCGTCTGACGACCCCCGTCATCGGCGTGGCCCACGACGACTGGGACCTCGACCGCCTCAAGGCTCGGGCGCGCGACGGGCTGGAAAAGCACGGCGGGGTCGACGAGGAGGCGTTCGCCAGGCTCTGCGAGTTGCTCCGCTACGTCGACGGCGATTACAAGGACGAGGCGACGTTTCAGGCCCTCCGCAAGGAACTGGGAGACGCCCGGCGCCCGGCGCACTACCTGGCCATCCCCCCCAGCCTCTTCGAGACGGTCGTCGAACAGCTCGGCAGGTCGAACAGCGCCGACGGCGCGCGGGTGATCGTCGAGAAGCCGTTCGGCCACGACCTCGACTCCGCGAAGGCACTCAACGCGATCCTCCTGAAGGCGTTCGACGAGGATTCGATCTTTCGGATCGACCATTACCTGGGGAAGCGGCCGGTCCAGAACCTCCGCTACTTCCGATTCGCCAACTCGTTCCTGGAGCCGATCTGGAACCGCGACCACGTGCGGGAGGTGCAGATCACCATGGCCGAGGCGATCGGGATTCAGGGTCGAGGGGCCTTCTACGACAAGACCGGCGCGATTCGCGACGTGATCCAGAATCACATGCTTCAAATCCTGGCCTACTTGACCATGGAGCCTCCGGCGGGACGGGACAGCCATTCGATCCAGGACGCCAAGACGAACCTCATCAGTCGCGTCCGCCCCCTCGACCCCGAGCAGGTAGTCCGCGGCCAGTTCGTCGGCTACCACGACGAGCCGGGGGTGGCGGCCGATTCGCGGACCGAGACGTTCGCCGCCGTGCGCCTGGAGATCGATTCGCATCGCTGGCGGGACGTCCCGTTCTTCGTCCGAGCCGGCAAGCATCTTCCCGTGTCGTGCATCGAGGTCATGGTCCACCTTCGCCCCTCGCCGAGCCGCCGCAACTACGACGCGCCCGAGTCGAATTACGTGCGGTTCCGGCTCAGCCCCGAGGCGTCGATCGCGCTGGGGGTCATGACGCTGGGCTCGGGCGAGACGATGGCCGGAGATCCGGTCGAGTTGCTGGCCTGCCACCATCCCGACGGCGACGAGATGGGCGCCTATGAGCGGCTCCTGGGCGAAGCCATGAAGGGGGACCGCGGCCTGTTCGCCCGCGAGGACTACGTCGAGCAGGAGTGGCGGATCGTCGGCCCGGTCCTGGGCCAGGCCGCCCCGTTGTACACGTACGAGCCCGACACCTGGGGGCCGAAGGAGGCCGCTCGGATCCTCGGAGACCTGGGCCGATGGTCCGACCCGAAGACGTCGTGACGCGAGCGACCCGACCATCGCCGGCGCGGGGTCCGCGATCTCGACGCATAATGACATGACATGGATCATTGCATAATGGAGCTTCCGCCGTGTCTCAGACCGATCCGATCGTGTTCCTGCTGGACGTCGACAACACGTTGCTCGACAACGACGCGATCGTCGACGAATTGAGGCGCCACCTGACCGAGGCGTTCGGGGCCGAGAGTCAGCAGCGGTACTGGACGATCTTCGAAAAGCATCGCGCGGAGGTCGGCTACGCGGACTACCTCGCCGCCTTGCAGCAGTACCGATCGGAGAACCCGCGCGAGCCGCAGATCCTGGAGGCGTCGTTCTTCCTGCTGGAGTATCCGTTCGCCGATCGCGTCTATCCCGGCGCCTTCGACGTGATCGCCAAATTCAACTCGTGGGGGACGTCGGTGATCCTCTCCGACGGCGACGTGATCTTCCAGCCTCGCAAGATCGAACGATCAGGGTTGTACAAGGCGACCCACGAGCACGCCCTGGTTTACATTCACAAGGAGAAGCAACTCGACGACGTCGAGGCGCGATACCCCGCCCGACATTACGTCGTGGTCGACGACAAACTCCGCCTCCTGCACGCGATGAAGCAGGTCTGGGGCTCGCGGCTGACGACCGTCTTCCCGCGCCAGGGGCACTACGCGCACGACCCGAAGCAGACGGCCGCCTACCCGCCCGCCGACGTCTCGGTCGACCGGATCGGCGATCTGCTCCATTACGACCTGGCCGCGTTGCTCGCGGCCGCCGACTCGGGGGGCGGAGGGGCCGCCGCGCGCGATCAATCCAGGGAGTGATCTCTTGAGGAGGTGTTTCCGTGAAGCTCGGATACGACCGTCCCCTCTATCTTATGCCGTTCGACCATCGCGAATCGATCGAGACGAAGATGTTCGACTGGGAGGAGCCGCTGACGTCGGAGCAGACCGCGGAGATCGTCAGGGCCAAGCGGGTCGTCTACGACGGATTCCTGAAAGCCCTCGCCGACGGCGCGCCCAAGGGGAAGGCGGGAATCCTGGTAGACGAGGAGTTCGGCGCCGACGTCCTCCGCGACGCCGCCGAGCGCGGGATCAAGACCGCCTGCCCGGTCGAAAAGAGCGGCCGGAAGGAGTTCGACTTCGAGTACGGCGACGACTTCGCCCGTCACGTCGAGGCCGTCGATCCGACCTTCTCCAAGGTCTTCGTCCGCTACAACCCGGAAGGGGACGCGGACCTGAACCGCCGCCAACTGGCGCGGTTGAAGCGGCTGTCCGACTACCTGCACGCCAGTCATCGCTTTTTCATGTTTGAACTCGTCGTTCCCGCTGAACCCGAGCAGCTCGCGCGGTTCGACGGCGATCGCCGGGCTTACGACCTGCGACTGCGGCCTCGGTTGATGGTCCAGACCATCCACGAGGTCCAGATGGCGGGCGTCGAGCCGGACGTCTGGAAGCTGGAGGGGCTCGATCGCCGCGACGACTGCGAGCAGGTGGTCGCCGCCGCCCGACGCGACCGCGACGGGGTGGGCTGCATCATTCTGGGACGAGGCGCCGACGCCGGCCGGGTGCGGACCTGGCTGACCAACGCGGCGG
>CALCIC010000902.1 GCA_937907405.1 uncultured Isosphaeraceae bacterium
CGGCCTTGTCGCGTGATGGAGGCCCGTGGGGGTCGTGGCAGGTCGAGCAACTGAGCGTCCCCTCGCTTTGCGTATAGCACCGGGATTGCATGAGGCCGACCGGTTGAAATCGAGTGAGCATCAGGTTGTCGGGACGAAGCTGGTCGCGCGGGACGTATTCGGGAAGTCGATGGCATTGGCCGCAGAGGCGGATATTGACCGCGGCGGAGGCGGGCTTCGAATAACCGAACGGCATCGCCAGGTTTTTGTCTCCGCGACGCGCCGCCTCGACGTGGGATCGACCCGGCCCGTGACAGCGCTCGCACGAGACGTCGGGCATTAACGCCGCGGGGTCGAAGAATCGCTCGTCGTCGGCCGAGAGCCGGGTCGCATGGCAGCCCAGGCATTTCATCGTCTCATCGGCCGTGAGCGCGTGTCCGTCGGCGGATCGGCCGATCGGGTTCGACCCGGCGTCCTGGGCCGGAGTGACGTCGAGCGCCTGGCGGTTCGTAAAGTAGGTCAGGCGATGTTCGAGGCCGAGCGCGCGCCCCTCGGGGTCGCGGCCGGCCATGCTCAGGAAGGTGACGGCGTGCGTCCCCGAGCCGAGCGCGTAATCGAGCGCGTGCTCGACGACCTGGCCGGCTTCAGTTCGAGATGCGATCAGGGTGTGATCTCGGAGCGAATACGTCCATGACGACTCCGGATGCTCGGGGTCGACGGCGGTCCGCCCGTCGAGCCAGCGAGCCACGGCGGCCATTGCACCGGGCTGAAGCGTCTGCGCGTGGCCCGACTGCGCATGCAAGGCCGCCTCGCCGGGGTGGCATTGACGGCAGGATCGCGCTCCGAGGTAGTCGGCGGAGGACGTCTTCTTCGACGTTCCGTTCTCAACCGCGGGCTTCGCCGTCAGGAGCCAAAGCGCCAGAAGCAACCCCCCCCCGGCGACGGCCATGAAAGCGGCCGCTCCGCCAAGCTCCTTGAGGACGTTTCGAAGCTCACCAACAGGTGCTTGTTGTTCGTCCGAGTCGTTCAAGCCCTGACTCCCCCGAATCGCTCTTATCAGGCTCTCCAGGAGGATTGTATCGAGGGAACCGAAGGAGACGGAGTGAATTCTCGAAGCTTCGGACGATCCCGCACTCGGGGGGAGCGCGACCCGCGCGGCAGTCCACCTCGCCAGAGGCGAGGCGAGCGGTTAGGGGATCGGCGGAGCGCCTCGACCTCCGCAGCCGGCGCTTGCCTGGAGCGGAAGGGATCTCTACACTCGAACAGGTGAAGATCGTGATCCGCTCGCGACTCTCCTGATCCGCCGGATTCGCGCCATGCAACCCGGCTCGCTCTCTCATGACGCGACGAACCATCAGCATGACCGCATCTAATCATTCCGACGCTCCCATTTCCGATCAGGCCGACTTCCGGGACGATCCCGGCAGGCTGGCGGAGTTGCCCCCGGTCGAGATCCCGTCGGGCAGCTTCGTGGTCCAGTTGTTCGTGATCCCGGCCGTGGTGGTGCTGGTGGTGATCATGGTCTGGCTGCTGTTCGGCAAGCTGGCCGGCGGCGAGCGCGACGCGATGGAGTACGTCCGCCTGATCCGGTCCAGCTCGGGCAGTTGGCGGTCGGCCTACGAGCTGGCCAGCCTCATTCAGAACGACCCCAAGCTGGGCTCCGACCCTCGGCTGCTCGGCGAGCTGACGGACCTTCTGGCGGCCGAACTGGACAAGAGCGGCGACCCCAAGCTGATTCAGTACCTGGAGCTGACCCTGGGGGCGTTTCAGACGCGAGAGGCGACCACGTCCAGCGGCCAGGTGGTCGACCCGATCGAGGTGCTGTCGAGGGGGCTCGAACCCAGGCAAGACGTGCAGATCAGGATGGCCGCGGCGGCCAGCCTGGCCAAGCAGGCCGCGCGGCTGGAGGGGAAGCTCGACGATCCCAAGGCCGTCGAGGCGCTCGCCAGGGCTTCGACCGACCCGGTGGTCGAGCTGCGGCAGATCGCGGCGTACGCGCTGGGCTTTTTCGGCGGCGAGCCGGCGGCCGACGCCCTCCGCGAGCGGATTCGGGGGGACGATGATCGATTCGTCCGCTATAACGCGGCGGTCGCGCTCGGCAGACGAGGCGACGACGCGGCGACGGCGACCCTCCGCGAGATGCTCTCGACGGCCGACCTCGATCGGCTGATCGAGCGGCCGACGGCGTCCGAGAAGGAGAACAAAATCGAGGCCGTCCAGCACGAGGCGATCGAGGCGATCTCCAACTCGATCACGGCGGGATCGACCGCGTTCGCCAAGGGGTTCGAAGCCGAGCTGAACGCGCTGACGCGCTCCGGCCTGGCCGGCGTTCGCACCCAGGCCAAGGAAATCTTGAAAAAACTACAATCGACGCCCGCCTCCTGAGCGGCCCCCCGCGCGCGTCGGGGGTTGTTCGATCGGACCGAATCCATGAACTGCGCCGGCTTTGCGCGCATCGTCGACGCGCGAGGGGGAAGTCCGCATCGGCCTCGGCCCGCGGCTTGCATCAGGCATTCTCAAGGTGGAATCCAAACCGCGCCGGACGAGTCGATTCGACCGGTATAGAAGGAACCGGACGATCGGGGAATCGCACTATTTTCTCAAGTCGTAAAACGGTGAGTGATATACTGACTTCGTAGGCTCTCGTCGGGGCCTTGATCTTATTGGTTTCGGCAAACGCGGCCTGGTTCCTTGAGGGATTTTCGAGGAATCGCAACACGTTTCTTTTCGGGAGGGCTTTCTCAAGGAGGAGACAGCGCACTCCCTCGGGCCTTGCGGCCGGACGGATGGGTCCGGGGCGCAAGTTGGAAACCCGAGGTTCCGCCAAGGAGTTTCGCATGTTCAAGTCCTTGAGAGCCTTGCGACTGGGCGTCGGCGCCGCCGCCGCGCTTCTGGGGGGGCTCTGCACGCCCGCCTGGGCCACCTACGGGGGAGGGGCCTGTCATTCGTGCGCCCCCGCGCCGGTGGTGGCGACGCAGCTCAGCGTGGTCGCCTTGGCCCCCCAGGTGCAGACGTCCTATCAGACGGTTTATGAGACCGTCTACGAAAACGAACCCGTCACCGTGATGGAGACGCGGTACCGCACGGGCTACCGGACGGAAAACTACACCGTCATGCGCCCCGTGACCGAGACCTCGTTCGTCCAGCGCAAATACACCGTGACGAAGCCCGTGTACCAGACCGTCAACACCGAGCGCAAATACACCGTGATGAAGCCGGTGTATCAAACCGAGCGCCGCGAACGACGGTACACCGTGACGAAGCCCGTGTATCAGACCGTCAACACCGAGCGCAAATACACCGTGATGAAGCCGGTGGTGCGCACCCAGCAAATGGAGCGTCGGTACACGGTCGCCAAGCCGGTGTATCAGACCGAGCGCCGCGAGCGGAAATACACCGTGATGAAGCCGGTGTACCAGACCGAGCGCCGCGAGCGGCGGTACACCGTGACGAAGCCCGTCTACCAGACCGTCAATCAAGAGCGTCGATACACCGTGATGAAGCCCGTCACCGAGACGGTCATGGTCGAGCAGCCCTACACGGTCTGCCGGCCCGTCACCACGGTTCGTCAAGAGACCGTCGAGTGCGGCTATTACGAGCGCCAGTTCACGTCGGTCCCCGGGCCGGTCGTCGAACGTCGGGTGCGGGTGCCGGTGACCGAGTGCGACGCCTGCGGCAACGTGGTCGAGCGCCGGGGGCTGTTCAAGTGCCTGCACAAGAAGACGGTGCGGGCGACCGTCGCCGTTCAGACGCCGCCGCGGGTCGTCAGCCAGCGGGTGTTCGTCTCCCGTCCGGTGACGCGGGACGTCTCCGAGACCCGGTACGTCCGCGAGACGATGGTTCGCCAGGTGCCGGTGACGCAGTGCCGTTACGTGGCCGAGGAACGCGTCGAGACGAATCCGGTCACGACTTGCCGGTACGTGGCCGAGGAACGGGTCGAGCCCTACGAGGTCCAGACCTGTCGGTACGTGGCCGAGGAACGCGTCGAGCCCTACGAGGTTCAGACCTGCAGCTACGTGAACGAGGAGCGGGTCGAACCGTACGAGGTCCGGACCTGCGAGATGGTCGCCGAGCCTCGGGTGGAGACCGTCCCGGTCACCACCTGCAACTACGTGAACGAGGAGCGGGTCGAGCCTTACGAGGTCCAGACCTGCCGGTACGTTGCGGAAGAGCGCGTGGAGACGATTCCGGTCACCACATGCAGCTACGCGACGGAGGAGCGGGTCGAGAACGTCCCGGTCACGCAGACCCGGATGGTCGCCGAAACCGCCAGTCGTCAAGTGGCGGTCTGCACGGCCGAGCAAGTCCCGGTGACGACCAATCGGGTCGTCGCTCGGTACGTCCCCCGGACCGTGGCCGTCCAACGCTACACCACGGTGCCGGTGCTCGTCCCCACCTGCCTGACCTGCTACTGACCTGTCCACCTGGGCGGGCGTTTTTCCAACCACGCTCTCGCGGCGGGGCCTCGAGAAATCGAAGCCCCGCCGCTTTTTTTACTCTCTGGTCCGGGCGGGCTCAATCTCGGAGCGAGATGTCGACCTCGGAGGGAAGTCGACTGAGCTCGACCGAGAAGAACGGGTGTTCGACGTCGAGATACTTTTCGGGTATCTGGGTGTTCGAGTCCTTGCCGGCGGCGCTCCGTTCCGGGGGCGTCGTCATGGGGCGACGGAACGACACCTCATAACGACCGGGAGTCATCGGCTTTCGCTCTTCGGCTGAAATGACGTAATAGTCGCCGTTATTCAGGATGACGCCGATACCCCAGGGTCCGAGGGGGTCGCCGGTGGGTGAGAGAACGACCGCGCCCCCTCGAACTGGTTCGCCTTTGTAACTGATCTTGCCCCAGACCTCGCGCGTCGGCCCCAGGAACGAATCGCAACCTAGCGACGCCAGGCCGACGCCGACGACTGTGAGCCGGCCGATGCACTTCCACGATCGCGCGCTTCCGCGGATGTCGAGTTTCATGGGAACGCTCCAAAGCGGGCGGCCCTCGCGCCGACCTCGTTGAGCTGCGTCTGAGACGTGTCCCCCCAATTTAGGTCGACGCGCACGGGGGATCAATACGTCGTCCGCCGATTCGGGCCGCCAGGGTCGCGACCGAGCCGAAATCGAGCAGGTCGCCCCCCCCTCCGGCCACGCAACGGAGGTCCTGGTCCTTCCACGCGTTCGGTCGCTTCGTCGTTGCGACGTCGCGGCCGGCCGCATTCGGCGAGAACGCCGGGAGAACGATCAGCCGGGGCCCAATCAGAAAGCACGGCGCGGCGACGCGGCCGACGATCAAGGCCGGGTGATGATGCCCCATCACGACCCGATCGCCCCGGGATGGTCGATGGCCGTGGCAGATCGTCCAATCGGCGACGCCCAACTCGGCGGGCGCCACGATCGGCCCGGGCGCGGCCCCCTTCGGCCGCCTTGAGCAGATCCAGGGGAGGCCGCGATCGTGATTGCCGGGAACGACGACGAGTTCCACCCCCCGCGCGTGCAGCCAGTCGTTGATTCGAAACACGTCGGCTGCGGTCGCGGCGCAGGGGCGGGACGATTCGACCAGGTCGCCCGCCACGATCAGCGTCTGGATCTCGGCCCTCGCGAGCAGCCGTTCCAGGCGGTCGACGGTTTCGGCCAGGGAATGGGCCGGGACGCAGTCGCCGGCGTCGCCGCGCGCCCACTCATAGCCGAGATGAACGTCGGCGACGACCGCCGTCGCCGCATCCGGCCGGATCGCCGCGGCTTCGGGGGTGAGCAGCCAGCCTTCGTGGGCATGGCAAGGCGCGCTCCCAGGCTCGCTCCCGCTCACGTCGATTCTCCCGCGGCCGAAGCCGTCATCCGCGCGTGCAGACGCTTCAAGGCGTCGGCCGGGGTGTCGAAGTGGAGCGGCTCGTCGGCCCCCGGCGCGATCCAGGCGAGGGTGAACGGCGACGGGGCCGACAGGACGCGAAGCCGAAGCGACGGCCCGGCCGCCAGCCAACGCGCGGCGGCGTCGACGTCGAGGACGTCGCGAAGCACCTCGCGCCGGGTCTCGCGGAGCAGGGGATGGTTCGGGCACGCGGCCTTCACCAGCGGATAGAGGCGGGAACTGACCCAGAGCAGGCCGCCGACCCGCACCCGCTTGCCCCGTTCCGGATTGCGCAGGACCATCAAGGCCGTGGCCGCGACGTGACGGAACCGGCGGGCCGCCAGGTCGCCCCGGTCGACTCCTTCGAGCACGTCGTCGGCCAGGCCGTCGACCGTCGTCAGTGATGGAAGATCCTCGGCGGCGATCCGCGCCCCCTCCGGCAACCGGATCGACCAGCCGAGGTCGGCCGCCTGGAGCGCCAGGTCGCGGCCGAAGCTGCGGCCCAGGCGAGCGGCGAACGCCCGTCCCAGCGCCTCGCAGGCCGCGCGATTGAGCGGAGCGTGAAACGCGTAGGTGAATCCGGGCTCGCGTTCCGAGGGATGCTCCTCGACCAGCAACGTATTCAGGTCGGGCGACTCGCTGTAGCGGTCCTGGGCCTCGATCAACTCGGCGACGACCTCGGCGGCGGCGGGTCTCAGTTCGAGGGCTTCAGCCAGCCAACGACGAACCGCCTCGGGGCCTTCGAGCGCCGATCGCCGCGCGGCTTCGGCCCGGAACGCGGCGAGATCGGCGGCCAACTCGGAAGAGAGCGCCTGGCGGTCGCTGTGCCAGACCGGAAGCGCGCCGGCCTCGCCGCCGACGGCCCGAGAATGGAGCGTCAGGCCGTCGAGCTTTCGGAATTCAAGCGTCCGGCCGTCGAGCACGAATCGATCGCCGGGCGAAAGCCGCTCGGCGTAACGCCCCTCGATCGTCCCCAACGCCTTGCCGTCGGCCAGGACCGCGACCGATTCTTCCGACGTGATCGTGCCGATGTTCGTCCAGAGCCAGCGCTGGACGCGGCGGCTTCGTACGCCGAACCAGCCGTTCCGCTTCCAGATCCGGGGCGAGGTCCAGCGCGGGTTCGCGCCGGGTTCGGGCTCGAACGCGCCGGGGGGGCTCGCCAGGTCGCCGGCCAGGAAGTCGAGGCAGGCGAGGAAGTCCTCGTGATCGAGATCGGCCGTCGGCCCGGCCTTGCGGAACAGCGCAAAAGCCGCATCGACCGACGTTTCCTCCACGCAGGCCATCCCGAGAAGCTGCTGGCAGACGACGTCGAGCGGCGACTCGATCATCGAGAGCGGTTCGATCAGACCGGCGCGCGCGGCCTTCGCGGTGACGGCGGCGCCGGCGACCTCGGACGCGGTGGCCGCGACGATCACCCCTCGGGGGGCGGCGCCCACGCGGTGGCCCGATCGGCCGATCCGCTGCAAACACCGCGCCACCCCGCCGGGCAAGCCGATCTGAACCGCAAGGTCGGCCGTGCCGATATCCACGCCGAGTTCAAGGCTCGTGCTCGTGACCACGGCCCGGAGTTCGCCCGCGCGGAGCATCGCCTCGACCTCGCGGCGACGGCCGGCGTCGAGCGCCGAGTGGTGCGCGGCGATCTCGGTTTCGTGATCGCCGCCGGCTTCCACGTCGTGCGGCCTGTGTCGAAGGTCGTGGGTGATCCGCTCGGTCATCGGCCGGGTGTTGGCGAACACGACCGTCGTGCGATGCGCGGCGATCGCCTTGCGCAATCGCTTGAGCAGGCGACGATACGTCAGCCCGCGATGAGGCGCCTCGCCGGGTCGCAGCAGCGAATCGACTTCCAGCTCCAGCCCGGGGGAATCGGCCGGCCGAGGGGCGTCGACCACGCGACAGGTTCGAGCCGGCCCGACCAGGAACCGGGCGACGGGATCGGCGGGCTTGCAGGTGGCGGAGAGACCGATCCGCTGCGGATCGACCGTCGAGGCGGCGGCCAGCCGCTCCAGCGAGACCGCCAGATCGGCGCCGCGCTTGGTGGGCGCCAGCGCGTGGACCTCGTCGACGATGATTTGCTCGACGCCTCGCCAGTGGTCGCGCCAGCCCGCCTGGCTGAGCATCAACGCGAGGCTCTCGGGCGTCGTGATCAGAATGTGCGGCGGGTGGTCGCGGAGCTTGCGGCGGTCGTAGGCCGACGTGTCCCCCGTCCGGACGCCCACTTGCACGGGGTTCTCCACCAGGCCGAGCGCGGCCTGAACGCCGGAGAGCGGGACCGCCAGGTTGCGCTCGATGTCGTAGCCGAGGCTCCGCAACGGCGAGATGTAAACGCAACGTAAGCCGGGCTTGAGAGCGCCCTCCGCGTGATCGCGGAACAGCCGGTCGAGGATCGCCAGGAACCCCGCCAGCGTCTTGCCAGTGCCTGTCGGCGAGACCAGCAGGAGGTGGGCGCCGTCGAAAACATGCGGCCAGGCCGACGCCTGCGCGGGGGTCGGCCCGTCCGGGAACGCCGAGGAGAACCATCGTCGAACCGGATCGGACGGCAGCCCGACCGCGGCGAGTTCGATCGTTGGATCAGTGTTGTGCATCCCAGCAACGAACGGGCCGCCCCGAACCCGTCCACTCCTTGATTCTCATCCGGTTGCGATCTGCAGGAACCCCGCCGACCTATCAAACCCCGGAAGCGATCGTGTCTGATGATATCCAAATGGGCAGTAGTTGGGAACAGCGCTGCGGCAGCTTCCAGGTCAGGCGAGTGAGCGTCTCGAAAGTGGGTGGGAAATCTCGTCCAGCAGAGGCGGTTGATGGGT
>CALCIC010000903.1 GCA_937907405.1 uncultured Isosphaeraceae bacterium
CGGCCAGCGAAAATCCCCGAGCGAACCGCGCTGAGTCCGGAGTTCGCTTGATAAGGATCGACTGATGGGTGGCACGGGTTCGTACTCGACCCCGTGTGGAGAAAGCCACGCCTCACATCCACGGGGTCGAGTACGAACCCGTGCCGCCCGGGGCGAACGCCAAGCAACCCGCGCTGAAGCCGGCGCGGGTTCACTTCGCCGTGTCGTCCGGGAGCGGAACGCCGTAAAGATCCGGGACCTGCGGCGGCTCGAAGTGATAGTTCGGGTCGTCCCGCTCGCGTTCGCGCCACTGGTCCCAGATCGGCAGCGCCTTGCTCTCGGCGAGTTCCAGCATCAGCCGGCAAAGGTCCTTGAGCCGCCAGTCCATCACGTCGGCCCCACGCTCGACGACGTGGAATCGGCCGTTCTGAACGCCCTCGACGAAGACGCCGTCCGCCCTGGCGCGTTCCGCGGCCGGTCGAACCTCGGCGGGGGCGGTCCAGAATTTCGACTTCTCGACCAGCGCGTCGAGACTCGCCCAGTGCTTGGGCGTCAGTTCGAGGTCGACGTCGACGATCACCACGCCGGTCTCCGGATCGAGTTGCACGAGGTGGAGCGAGGTCGTCTCGCGCGGCTTCACCATGCGGACGCAGACGGAATCCCCGTCCTCGGTCCACCACCAGAGCCGGTACGCCTCCGCCGCGCCGTCGTTCTGCAAGGGATGCCAGAGCGAACGCTGCTTGAGGCTCCACAATCGCTGGGCCTTGTCGTCGCTCTCCTCCTTGTCGCGCTCCCAATTCTTGGGATAGAAATCTTCCATCCGGAAGAACGGCTCCACCAGATAGTCTGGAACCCCCGAGTCCGCCGTCTCGGCCGGCTCGGCTCGATAGTTGGGGGACCCACGCTCGTCTTTCCTCCGCCGATCCCATTCCGGTACGACATCGCCGCCGGCCAGTTCCAGCATGGAGCGACAGACGCTTTTATACGACTCGCCGGCCGCCGACCCGGCCCGGTCGATGACGTGATAGGACCCGCCCCTGATGCCCTCGATGAGCAGTCCATCCCCATCGGCGATGCCGCGGCTCTCCTGGACCGAGGCGGGCGCGGTCCAGAATTTCGACTTGCCGACCAACTCGTCGAGTCGTTCCCACTGCTTCAGGCTCAACGACTCGATGCGATCCATGTTCAGCTTGCCCGCAACCACGCCCGGCCCGCCGTCGTGGCGCGAGACGCGCATCCAGACCGCGTCCCCTTCCCGGACGACGCGAACGCAGATCGGATGCCTGAACGAAGCCAGCCACAAGAACCGATACGCCCGGGCGGTCGCGTCCTTCTGCGACGCCTTCCACAACGACGGCTCCTCGAGCGCGCGCAATTGAACCGTCATGTGTTCGTCGCTCATGTCGTTGTCGAACTCGGACTTCGGATAGAAGGCCATCGGCGGAAACAGGTCTTCCCGCGCGAGGCAGGCGGACGACGTCGAGAACGCGAGGATCGCGAAAAGCAACCGACGACGGAACGACATGTTCATCCCCCTCGGCCGAGCGTCGGCGGCCAGGTCCGCTCTGATGGAATGATGCCGATTCTCCACGACCCTTCGTCCGCCTTGATTCGAATTCTCAACGAGCCGTCCGTCCCTCGATCCGTCGGCCCTACTTACAGCGTGCGTCGGATGCGTGCTTCTCCTCGCGACGGACCGACTCCTCGCGATCCAGCCGGCGCCACCAAAACCTAAGAACCTTGGCGAATTTGTTGGATCGGGAGACAGACTCATGAAATGGATCTTGGCTTTGCTTGCATCGGTCGTATTCTACACCACCACGGCCGGCTCGGCGACCGCCGCTCAGGTCCTCTGGATCGACGACGATCAAGGGCGATTGGGAACGGTCGACGTCGGGACGGGCGCGGTTACGGTCGTGGGAAACATGGGCGTCGTCATGACGGACATTGCGTTCGCGGCCGACGGCACGTTGTACGGGACGACCTTCACGGGCCTTTACAAAATCAACACGACGACGGCGGCGACCACCTTCATCGGATCGACCGGTCTGTCCGGGGGGAACGCCCTGGTCTTCGGCACGGACGGGACGCTCTACACCGCCGCCTACGACACGAGCAATCTGTACAAACTCAATTCGAGCACCGGAGCGGCGACCAATCTCGGCGGCGTGGGAGCCTCCTCCGCCGGCGACCTCGCGTTCAACGGCGGCAATCTCTACATGACTTCAACTGATAACAACCTGGTGAAGATCAACCTGAGTCCGGTCGGCGGAACGAATGTCGGAAGCCTCGGCTTCAGCAGCGCCTTCGGACTGGCCACCGCGGCGAATGGAGTCCTCTACGGTGTTTCGGGGACCAGTATTTACTCGATCGACCCGACCACCGGCCATGGAACGTTCGTTCTCAACTACAGCGGCCACGGCCTCGGGGCCGCCAACGGCACCAGCTTCATCACGGAAGCCGCCGTCCCCGAGCCTTCAAGCGTCGTCATGCTGGGCATCGCGTTCACGACGATGGCCGCCGTCGCCCACCGTCGCCGCTCGAAGGTCTGAGGATGACGGAGAACCTGGCTAAAACCAAGGCCCGGGGCGCCGACCAACGGCGCCCTGGGCCTTCAAATCATTTCGAAAGGCTTCCCAGCGCCCGGAAGCGGCCTCAGTCCGACTCCCCCCAGACGCGCGGGGACTTGAAATCCGGGGGCGCGGGCCTGGCCTTGGGGGGGACGGCCTGGGCGGCGAGGGCGTCGTACCGGGCGCGCAACTCGGCGACCTTGGCGGGCTCCCTGGCGGCGAGGTTGGTCTTCTCGTTCGGGTCGGCGCTGATGTGGAACAGCTCGACGGGCTCGACGCGCGGGGCGTTCTTCCGGGCGGCCTTCTTGGCGGCGGCTTCGACGTTGGATCGGACGATGAGCTTCCAGTCGCCGACGCGGATCGCGCCTCGGTTGGGCTCGGTGTTCAGGAGGATCGCGTCGTGGGGCGACGCGGCCCCCTCGACGATCGCCGGCCAGGCGTCGCGGCCGTCGAGCGGCTGGGGCTGCTCGGAAGAAGCGCCGGCGAGCTTGAGCAGGGTTGGGAACCAGTCGACGATGTGCAGCGGGGCGTTCACGACCGTCCCCGGCTTGATCCGGCCCGGCCAGTTGGCGAACGCGGCGACCCGCACGCCCCCTTCGTAGAGCGTCGCTTTCTGTCCCCGGAGCGGGCCGTTGCTGGTGACGACGCCGGGGTTGGGCCCGCCGTTGTCGCTGGAAAACAGGATGAGCGTGTTCGCGCCGATCCCCTTCTTCTCGACGGCCGAGGCGATCTGACCCACCGCCTCGTCCAGGGCCGCGAGCATCCCTGCATACGTCCGGCGGGGCTCGGCCAGCGCGGCGTACGGTTCCTTGTACCGCTCGGGGACCTGGTGCGGCGCGTGGACGGCGTTGAACGGGACGTACAGGAACAGCGGCCTGGCGACGTCGTGCTCGGCGATCAACCGCGACGCCTCGCGGGCGATCAGGTGCGTGCTGTAGCCCTCGTCGTGGTTCTCCTTGTCGTCGCGGTGCCAGTCGAAGCCGCCGTCGCGGACGTGCGTGTTGTAGTCGAGCGCGCCGTTGTAATGGCCGTACTGGTGGTCGAACCCGCGCCGGGTCGGCAGGTACGCGGGCTGGAAGTGCCCGAGATGCCACTTGCCGGTGATCGCCGTCTCATAGCCGGCGTCCCTGAGCGCCTGAGGGAGCGTGCGCTCGTCCAACGGCAGTCCGTACCGAGCCCAGGGCCGGACCACGCCGACCTGGAGCCCGTGGCGCATCGGGTAGCGCCCCGTCATGAACGCCGCGCGGGTGGGCGAGCAGAGCGGCTGCACGTAAAACTGCTCCAGCTTCGCCCCCCCCGCCGCCAGCCGGTCGAGGTTGGGCGTCTTGATCTCCGACCCGTGCCAGCCGACGTCCCCCCACCCCATGTCGTCCGCCAGGATCACCACCACGTTCGGCCGCGGCGGGGCCTCCTCGGCCCGCGAAGCGCCTGCCGTCGCCAACATCCCCAGCAATCCCGACCAAGCGGCAACGATCGTTCGGAGCTCTCTCATGCATCGACCTCATGCAAAGGAGGGTGGGCGTCGCCGTCGAGACTGACCGGCCGGCGCGGCGGTCCTGGCCGTCACGCGGCCGTTCGATTCGCGCGGTTTTCCTTTGCGATGCGTGCAGGCCGCCGCTCGCGGTGGGAGGGCGAGAGCCGAAACCGCGTGCAACGCAAAGGAAAGCCGCTCCAGCATAGCAAGACGGCTGGGCGGGGGCTCTGGCTACCTCTCGATCCAAGAAAGCCGCCGCGCCGCCCCCCACCCGGCCTTCCAGCGAGCGAATCGCTCGATCCGCTCGCCGTCGTCATTCGAACACCGATATCGTGTCCCTTCCTAGGTTCGGCCCCGTCCGCGCTTCTGCACAGGTTGCCCTGGACATACCGACGGCCCGTTTCCGGATCGGGCCACGTACCGTCTTACCAACTCAGATTCGGCTCCAGGAGAAGTGCGCACAACTGGAGATTGGTTTGCACGACGTCATCACGAACGGCTTTCGCTACGTCGCTGAGTTCGGCGGCGAGCGGCTGCCAGAACCCGACCTGTAGGCTGAACCAGGATGGTCTCGGCTCGCCGGGGTTCGGGGGGAATTCGACACGCTCGAGCGATTCCCGCGCGAGCACCCAGTCCGCTATCGTCCCGAGGACCGGCTCCGCAATCCGCCCGGCGCGCAAGCGGGCCGCGAGGATGAGCAGGCCGAGGGCGAGCAGGGTCGGTTCGGGACATCGCTTATCCCGCCGGGTGACGCGGTATGTCAGGAAGCGGGCGGCGGCGTCGCTCATCTCCTCGCCCAGTACTTTCGCGCTCGCGAGACACTGCGCGAGGGTGGAATCCCAGGTGACATCGTCTTCTTCGTGTTCGGCTTCGGCTCGAAGAAGTACCGCACAGGCGAACAGGCGAGTGAGATGGCCACGTCGGCCCGTAGGGCCGGGCTCGAATGGGGGAGGATTGGGGGATTCCGGGTTGGAATACCTCGTCAACTCGAGGACTTCCCACAGCTGCCACGGGATGACGGCTGGGACGACCCCCATGTCGCGGATAGGTCGCAGCTCGGCCATCATCTCATCGGCCTGACACCCATAGTCCGCTCTGGCGATCTCTGCAAGCATCACATCGTCGGTCTGCCGGCGAGCGAGATCGAGCAAGAGCGTAGCCGAGGGCGGGAAGGCCGCGATGAGGGCGTCGGGGAGTTCCATCACTCCGCCTCGCCGCACGAGGCGCAGTCGTCGGGCTTCATGGCGGCGTCGACCTTCCTCGGTTCGGGCTTGGGAGCGGGCTTCTTGTCTTTCTCGTCGGTCTTGGCGGGCAGGCCAGGGACGAGGCTGGGGTCGTACTTCGAGCCGGCGGAGACCTGGACGACGGTGATCCGCATTTTGGTAGGGAAGAACCGTTCATGATCGGCGCGCTTGTGGGCGTGGCCGCCGCCGCCGCTGTCGTCCTTGATGACGAGGTCGATCTGCTTGATCCCCTCGGACCAGATGATCGAGTCGTTCTCCCAGAACTTGGTCATGGACACGTCCTTCTCGTACACCCCTTCCCTGGTGTAGACGTCGGTGCCGGTGCAGCCGTAGCCGTTCCCCTTCCCCTTGTTGGGGATGTAACAGATGGTCCAGGTCGTGGGCGCGTCGCCGGGGGGCTTGTCGATGACCTCGGCCCGGATGTGGACCGTGCCGTTGCGGTAGTCGACCGGCGCGGTCCAGTCCTTGGGGCGATCCGGATTGATCTGCTTGCCCTTCACGTAATAGTGCGACTTGCTCGGCTTCGCATGGTCGGCGTCGTCCTTCGTATACGTGAACGTCACGTCGAACAGGACGAATTGCTCCGATCGCGCCTCCGAAGCCGCCAGGCCCAGAACCGCAACCAGCAACGCCCCGCGCAGGGAATGAGGACCGATCATCGTCGTTCGTCTCCTTGGGAATTGGGTCGTCCGCATGGCTGATCTCGCTCGTCACGACGGTTTCGGTTCCGGGAGCAACTCGCCGGCGGCGAATCGCCCTCTCTCACGTCCCGCGAGGAAAAGAGTGAGCTCCGAGGATGGATCGTGCGTGACGAGAGCGCCATAGCCCTGGGGGTTCGGGTCGGCGTAAACCTCGACCCGGCGGTCGATCAAGGTACTGGTCGACCGTGATCCGCGCAAGGTCGCCCATCTCAAGCGACGTAACCCCTTCGATCCGCTCCATCGCCAGGCTCATTACACGTCCTCCCACGGGCTCGTCGTGGATGTTCGGCGGCTCCGCCTCGATTCTACTCCGACCCGATGCGCCGGATCGTCCGGAAACAACGGCGGTCGCGATTTTTCGCCGAGGATCGCCGCGTTCAAACCCGTCGCCCCGAGCTAGATTCAAGGTAGACGGACGAGTCCGCGCCGCTCTTTGTCAATTCGAGGGATCACGATCCAACGCGCATGTGCGACTCGTGATGGTCGCCGCGATGCGTCCCGACCACGCGAACGATTCTTGAAAACCGCGCGATCAAAGCCAATCCGCCGCCGGGCCTGGGAGGCTCGCCGCCGCATCCGTCGCAGAAAAAAACCGCGCGATCAAAGCCAACCGCCGCCCGCCCGGTGCAACCCTGCGCCGGGTCGGTTTTCGATCTCGAACGCAGCGATCCACGCCGCTTACCGCGCGATCGAAGCCACCCGTTTCCATGACGCAACATCCTACTGATATTGAACTTTGCGAGTTATGAAGCGGCGGCGAACGAACCCAATCCGGCCGATGATCGCAAGCTGAAAGGTCAAGGTCGCCGGGGCGCCCGAGGGCTTCGTCGGGGGTGATGAAGAGACGATCAAAGCCAATCTCCAGGGAGAGGATGGGGACGCTCGAAAGCGCAACGATCAAAGCCAATTTCGGCGCGGCGGCCGAGGGTGATCGGCCTTGTCCGCCGGTCGGAGGTCTCATAAACTCGGACCTTTACGGATGGAACGAGCGGTGGGCGTCAGCGCCAATCGGGGTGGGACCTGTCATGACCTTCCAGTTCGCCGTGCTCGGGAGCGGCTCGCGGGGTAACTCGGCGCTGTTCAGCCACGAATCCGCGGGGCTGCTGATCGACGTCGGACTCGGCCCGCGCGCTCTGGCCGATCGGCTCAAGAGCGTCGGCTCCGACTGGTCGCGGTTAAGCGCGGTCGTCCTCACCCACACCCACGGCGACCACGTCGACTCGGGCGCGCTCCAGAACATGGCGAAGCGCGGGATCGCCCTCTACTGCCACGAGGGGCACCGCGAAAACCTGAAGGGGGACGGCGGCTTCGAGGCCCTCGACCGGCTGGGGCTGATCCGCCATTACGACGACCGCCCGTTCCTGGCGCCGAGCGGGTTCCGGGTCGAGCCGGTCACGGCCTGGCACGACGGCGGGCCGACCTATGGGTTTCGATTGGAGGCCGGCGCGGGGCGGAAACGGCGCGGCGTGGCCGTCGGCTATCTGGCCGACACCGGCACCTGGTGCGACGCGACGGCCGACGCCCTGGCCGACGTCGACGTGCTGGCCGTCGAGTTCAACCACGACGTCGCGTTGCAGCAGGCTTCGGGACGACATCCCCGGCTGATCGCCCGGAACCTAAGTGATCGCGGACACCTCTCAAACCGACAAGGGGCCGCGCTGGTGGGCTCGATCCTCGAACGGTCGCGGCACGACCGGGTCAGCCACCTGGTCCTGCTCCACCTCAGCGAACAATGCAACTCGGAGGAGCTGGCGCTGCGGTCGGCCGGCGACGCGGTCCGGGAGAGCGGTCGGCAGGTGTTGGTGCATGCGGCTCGCCAGGCCCCGGCCCATCCGGACCTTCGGTTCAACCCGTCGCGGTCGTCGTTCTCGTGGAAGGCGGGGCTTGCGGGCAAGGCTCGAAGGAAGGGGGCGGGACGGCCGACGCGCGAGGTCGTCGCCATGCTGCCGGGCCTGAATCTGGAAATCGCCTGAGGGCCGGAGATCGTTCGTGACCGACTACTTCCTCAGCGACGTCCACCTCCGATCCGACCGCCCCGAGCGGGCTGAGCGGCTCTCCCGGTTCATGGAACGGCTGACGCCCGAAGACCGGCTGGTGATCGTCGGCGACCTCTGCGACTTCTGGATGGGGTCGCGGCAGACCGACGACCAACTCATGCAGTCGCCCGGCTTGCGGGCCCTCGCCGCGTTCCGCCAGGCCGGCGGCCGGTTGGAGATCATGGCCGGCAACCACGACCACTGGCTCCGCCCGTTCTACGAGCGGAAGCTCGGCGCGACGATCATCCACGAACCCTACGCATCGACGTCGCACGGCCTCCGACTGCATCTGGTCCACGGCCATCTGCTGGGCGCCCGGCGGAAGTGGAAGTCGTTCCTGGAATCTCGCGAGTTCTTCCATGGATTTGGATGGACGCCCCACCCGATCGCTCGGGGGCTTGACGCGGTCCTTGAGGCCAAGAATCAACGGGGGGTGGTCGACGACGAGCGCCGGCACCTGGCCGTCTTCCGTGAGTACGCCGCAAGGCTCCGCGACGAGGCCGATCTCGTGGTGTTCGGCCACGTCCATCGGGCGGTGGACGAGCCCGGCCCGCCTCGACTGATCGTCCTGGGGGGCTGGCAAGGACGG
The DNA here is from genome assembly GCA_937907405.1 of uncultured Isosphaeraceae bacterium. Lineage (GTDB taxonomy): Bacteria > Planctomycetota > Planctomycetia > Isosphaerales > Isosphaeraceae > Paludisphaera. The sequence goes on from CALCIC010000903.1 coordinate 8,594, forward strand.
ACCAGCTTCCTCAAGATCGACG
>CALCIC010000904.1 GCA_937907405.1 uncultured Isosphaeraceae bacterium
AGCCCCTCCCGGCGCCCTGAGCCGATCGCCGGAAACTTTTCAGAAGAACCCAATCCGCAAGTGCCCGCGCGGCGGTTCGGGCCGCCCGGTCGGAGGCCCTGGATCGCGAAACCGCAGCTTTCCGGCGCGAACGAACCCAATGCCTCACAGTCACGTAACGTTCGATGAAACAATCTGTTATGGCGACTGACGCGACGTGTCCGCTGCAACGAACGAACCCTGGTTCGGCGCTCAAGGTCACCCCCCGGCCTGGAGAGCCGAGCCCGAAAACGGGACGATCAAACCCAATCGCCCGAGCGCTCCGGAACCGGGACCGGGACGGGCGACGAGGACGAGGGCCGTGAACCTCACGCCTCAAAAATGGGGAAAGCGCCGCGACGCCTACAATCGTCGCAAGGCAGGGAACCGAAGGAACAGGCCGCTCCTCGACCGTTCACCAGAATCCGCGGGCGCTGTAAACTGAAGCCTGACGCCTCGTCCCCAACCCCCGCCTTCGGAAATCGAGCCCCACTGGAGCCGCCTCATGTCTGGACCTCTGACCGGACTCATCCCCGCGACCTACACGCCGTTCCTCGCCGACGGCCGGCTCAACGTCGAGGGGGTCGACGCGCAGGCGGAGTTGTTGCGCGAATCGGGGATCGACTCGGTGTTCATCGGCGGGACGACCGGCGAATGCGCCTCGCTGAGCGTGGCCGAGCGGAAGGCGCTCGCGGAGCGCTGGATTCAGGTCGCCAAGGGGACGATGCGGGTGGCCGTCCACGTCGGCGCCAATTGCCAGGGGGACGCGATCGAACTGGCGAGCCACGCCCGCCAGATCGGGGCGGCGGCCGTCGCCGCGCTGGCGCCGAACTACTTCAAGCCGGCGACGGTCGAGGACCTCATCGTGTTCTGCGCTCCGATCGCCGCCGAGGCCGACCCGCTGCCGTTCTATTTCTACGACATCCCCGGCATGACCGGCGTCCGGCTGTCGATGTCGGCGTTCCTCCGCGCAGCCAAGCACCGCATCCCCACGCTCGCGGGGCTCAAGTTCTCGAACACGGACCTGGTGGAACTCCAGGAGTGCGTCCGGTTCGACGACGGCGGCTTCGACGTTCTGTTCGGGTCCGACGAGTGCCTGGTCGCCGGCCTCTGCCTGGGGGTTAAGGGGGCCGTCGGCAGCAGCTACAACTTCGCCGCGCCGGTCTATCAGCGAATCCAGGCCGCCTTCGACCGGGGGGATCTCGCGACCGCCCGGGCCGAGCAGGCCAAGTCGGTCCTCCTGATCAAGACCCTCGCCGAGTTCGGCTACCTGGCCGCCTCGAAAGCCCTGATGGCGATGCTCGGCGTCGACTGCGGCCCCATTCGGCCGCCGCTCCGCAACCTGTCGAAGGAGGAACGCGGAACGCTCTGGGAACGCCTCGCGCCTCTCGACGTCTTCCCCCGCAAGCTCTGCCGTCCGGAGTAAGGAAAGACGAACTCACCACGGAGGACGCGGGGGACACGGAGGAGATGCGGAGAAGAGGGAAGTCGAGAAGATTGTGATTGGACTTCCGTCCGCGCCCTCCCGACCTCCTGGTGAGTCCGACCTTCTCTCCGTCTGCTTCCTGTTTCCTTCGTGTCCTTCGTGGTTCAATTCTCCGCATTTCCCCGGTGTCTTCCGTGCTTCGGCTCAGTCGTCGAGCGGCATGATCTCGACCTTGCGGAACTCGGTCGGGGCGGTCTCGGCCTGGAGGGCGATGTAGCCGCCGGAGATCAGTTTCTCGCCGTTGTGCTCCTTGATCAACCTGGCCGCGTCGGGATCCTTGGGGTCGTACTGGGGCTTCTCGTACTGGAGGC
>CALCIC010000905.1 GCA_937907405.1 uncultured Isosphaeraceae bacterium
CGCGCCGAGTCGATCCCCGGAGTCTTGACGGGGAAGTCGGTCGTCTTCCTGTTCCTGCACGGCGGACCGAGCCAGTTCGAGACCTTCGATCCGAAGATGAACATGCCGGTCGGGATTCGAAGCGCGACGGGAGAACTGGCGACCGCGATTCCGGGCGTGACGTTCGGTCGTTCGCTGCCCCGACTCGCGGCGCTGGCCGACCGCCTGAACATCGTGCGGTCGTACGTGCCGGGGGACGGCAACCACGATCTCAAGCCGCTCGTGAGCCGCGACAGCGCCGGGGCGAACCTCGGCGCCCTGTATTCCAGGGTCGCCGGAGCGAACGATCCTCGGACGGGGCTCCCGACCAACGTGGTCCTCTCCCCCCCCGCCGTCGACCCCTCGACCCGACCCACGACGTCGAGCTTCGGCCGGTTCAACGCCGCCGGGCCTTTCTCCGCCGCTCACGCGGCGTATGATCCCAGCCAGCGAGGCGACCTCCGGCTCGACATCCCGCGCGAACGGCTCGACGACCGCCGGACCCTTCGGAAATCGCTCGACGGCCTCGCGCGGCGGGTTGATCGGATTCAGGCGCTCGAAGGGGTGGATGGGATGTGGAGCCAGGCTTTCCGGCTGCTCTCGGGAGGGTTGGCCGAGGCCTTCGACCTGACCCGCGAAGACCCTCGGCTGGCGGCCCGGTACGACACCGCCCCCCTCGTCAATCCCGACGCGATCAGCAAAAAGTGGAACAACCACCTGAACTACGTCGACAACGCCAAGTCGCTCGGCAAGCTGCTCCTGCTCGCCCGTCGTCTCTGCGAGCGCGGCAGCGGGTTCGTCACGGTGACGACCAATTTCGTCTGGGACATGCACGCCGACCAGAACAACGCGACGATGGAGGAGGGGATGAGCTACATGGGGCCTCCCCTCGATTACGCGCTCTCGGCTTTCATCGAAGATCTGCATATGCGTGGACTTGATGAAAAGATCCTCCTCGTCGTTTGCGGCGAGATGGGCCGCTCTCCGCGGATCAACGCCAAGGGAGGCCGCGACCACTGGGGGAAGCTGGGCCCGCTCTTGCTGGCCGGCGGCGGACTCCCGACCGGTCGGGTCGTCGGCCTTTCCAATCGGGACGGCTCCGCGCCGGATTCAGAGGCCGTCACGACGCGCCATCTGATCGCGACGATCATGCATACGTTGTTCGACGTCGGTCAGTTGCGACTCGTCCCCAGCCTCCCTCGGGAGTTCTCCCAGACGATGATCGGGTGGGACCCCATCCCCGGGCTGATCGCCTGAGATCCTCGCGTCTGCGCTCGATCGCGTCGATGTCATCGACCGCCCGAACCAAGGTCGCGTTCGAGCCAATTCTTGAGGGCGAGCGCGGCGTTGTGTCGCTCGTCGTGGGCGGCGTAGACGAAGGTCACGGTCGCGTCTCGGCACTTGTCTCGGAGTTCGTCGACGACGGTCTGGTTGTGGGCGAGCTCGGACTCGTAACGCTTCTTGAACTCCGTCCAGCGCGCCGGGTCATGGTTGAACCACTTTCGAAGCTCGGCGGTGGGCGCGACCTCCTTGAGCCAGAGGTCCACGGCGGCTCGCTCCTTGCTCACCCCCCGCGGCCAGAGCCGTTCCACCAGAATCCGGAGGCCGTCGTCGGTCGCCGGCTCCTCGTACACGCGTTTCAATCGGATCGTCGCCATCGTGGTCGTCCTTCGAGGTCTTCCTGCCGACGACCTAGCGTCCTGAGGCAGAAGTCCACTTGATAATCGACAGCCTATGGGTGGCACGGGTTCGGCGCAGCCGACCCCGTGAAACAGGCCGTGGCTCACGTCCACGGGGTCGGCTGCGCCGAACCCGTGCCACCCCGAGTCGACCTCACGAATTAACGACTCAAGACACTAGAGCATGCTGGGCGTCGGATTGTGCTCGACGGTTTCGGGGTCGTCGTCGGTGAGGGGCTCATCGGAGTAGTTGAACTCGTTGCAGCTCACGAGCGGGCTGCCCTGCTCGAACTTTCTGAGGCCGTCGCGCTCGTACAGAGTGGCCCACCGCACGTAGGCGAGCAGTTGCGCCTCGCTGTCGAACGTCGCGGCGAGTTTCGGGGCGGACCCGGATCGAGAGCCATACAGATAAACCATGTGTGATATCCTTGAACAAGGAATCTAGCGGGCCGGCGGTCAGATGTTGGCCAGCTCGCCGAAGTATTCGTGGTCCTCGTTGTAGCCCCCCTCGCCCTCTCCGAAGTCCTTGTGGCTGGCGACGAATTCGACGGCGCGCACCCACTTGACCATCTTGAATCCGAGTTGATTCTCCACGCGCAGCCGCAGAGGAGCGCCGTACAGCTCGCCCAGCGGTTCGTCGTTCATCTCGTAGGCGAGGATCGATTGCGGATGTCCCAGGTCCTCGATGGTGTGGCTGTCGTAGTACGCGCCTCCTTCAAGACCCTCGCCGAACGAGTAGAACACCGCCCTTCGCGCCTCGGGCCTGGGTCGTACGAGCTCCATCAGCGTGGACGTCGGCAAGCCTCGCCAGGCGGCGACTCCCGACCAGCCCTGGATGCAGTGGTGCAGCGTGACCTGCGACGCGGCCCCCATCGACCGGATCTCGTCCAGCGACAGCTCGACCGGGTTTTCCACCAGGCCGTAGATCTTGAGCCGGTAGTCCTTGAATCCCCCGGCGTTCATGCTCGTCCACTCGTCGCTCGTCGGCTTCTTGCCGTTCGGCCAGAAGAACGGCGACACCTGATCGCGCGGGAACTCCGCCGCAGGCGCGACGCCGCCGAACAACAGCTTCATGATCGGCGTGACGATCGCCGCGGCGAGGTGCTGGATCATCCGAGGCCGTCGCCAGGCCGCCCAGTTCGCCAGGCCGTTGAATGCGACGACGACCACGAGACCGAGCGCGCCCAGGTACAGACCGAGAGGCCGGCCGTCGTCCGCCCCCACGACGATGTGGTTCATGTTTCGGACCAGTCCGGTCGCGCACACCATCGCGACGTGGACGATCGTGAAGACCACGAAGGCGACCATCACCAGGAAGTGGAGCGACCGGCCGATCTGGCGATTGCCGGGCGCCTTCGGATACCACGGGAATCGGTTGGTGAACGCCGGCGACATCGACGGTCCGGTCACGATCGCCAGGGGCGCGAGCACGAAGATCGTCGAGAAGTAGGCGAGCTGCTGGAGCGCGTTGTAGCGGTAGAAGCCGTTGGGCTCCGGAGGCATGTGGAACGTGGCGTAATAGACGAAGTACGACCAGGCCTCCGGGATGATCATCCACGACGTGGGGACCAGCCTCCGCCATTGCCCGGTCCCGAACAGCAGGAACACGAGGACCACGCCGTTGCCGACCCAGAAGAGCACGCTCAGGAAGTGCCAGTGCCGCGCCATGCCCACGGTGTGTCGATAGCCGGGAAGGCCGATCCACGGGGACAGACGGCGGGCGTCGTCCTTGGCGGTCCACACCCGATCGGCGGGGACCTCGATCGGCGTCAGCCGGAGCCATTCCGTGCCGGGGGTGCAATGGACGTTCCAGTAGAGCCTCGGGTGGTCGACGAGGATTTGCAGTCCGCTGCGAACCAGCAGCAAAAGGAAGAACAGGTTCACGTAATGAGTGACGCGGAGCCAGGCCGGAAAGCCGGTCGGCGCGGCGACGTCGCGAGGCGTCGCCGCCTGGGCCGCCACCGACGGCAGGCCGAAGGCGGCCCACTGCGCGTACGCCGCGACGATCGGAACCACGATCAAGGCGAGGAACACGAGTAAGGTTTTACGTTGGATTCGCATGTTCGTACTTGTATCCGTGATCGCCCGACCCGTCGTCGGAGGCCGTCAAGCGGGCGTCGCGGCGCGATCGGTGTTTTTGCTTTCGAGGTACGCCCGGGCGTCGTCGGCCGCGTCCTGGAGGATCTTCCGGTGCGCCGCGTCGGAGATGCGGTTGAGATCGGCTTCCAGACGCGCCTCGAGAAGTTGGACCGCGAACTCGGCGGTGGCGTCTTCGACCTGCATCTCGGGGAAGCGCGTGTGAAGGGCGCGGACCAGGTCGGAACTGCACGCGTCACAGGAATCCGCGGAGACCAGAATTCGTCGTGGATCGCCTTTCATCGGTCGACCCTCCATAAACGGCGTTCATCGATGGAATTTAGTAGTCGGCGAGCCGGTCCCTCGGACGACGGCGTCGTCCGGGGGCGCTGTGGGAAGAGGCGGGAGTCGTCGGCGTACGCTCGTTTCATCATCGCGCGGTCGTTGCGGAGCGGCCGGCTCGCTTGCTCGCGAGATACGCCCGGGCGTCGTTGATCGCGTTCCGGGCGATCTCGCGTTGCGCCTGATCGGCGATGCATTCGAGATCGGCCTCCAGCCTCACGGCGAGCAGTTCGACAGCCAGTTCGGCGGACGCGTCCTCGACCTGCATCGTGGGGATGTGTTCGTGGAAGACGCGGATCATGTTGGAGCTGCAAGCGTCGCAAGACCCTTCGGACACCAGGATTCGTCGTGGATCGCCAGTCATCGATCGACCCTCCAAAAACGGCGTCCAACGATGGGGTTCAGGGGTCGGCGGGTCCACGTCCTCGGCGACGCCGTCAGCCGGAGAGTCAGACCCGGGGTGGGCGCGGCGCCCGTCGCCTTGCCGGTTCGGGGCCCGCTTGGTTCGTCGTCGACGTCATTCGTCGCTTCATCTGCTCGGTCGGTTGCTGCACGTCTCGGCCGCTTCGGGACACGATTCGGCGGGGGCGTCGCGGTGGATGAAACCAGGAGCGTCGCTCGCGGGGAACGACTCCTGGGAGGCCTGATCGACGAGATCGATCGCTGAGGCCGAGTCGAAATCGACACGTCCTCCGCGCCTGCTCGCAAGACTCTCGTCCTTCGACCTCTCTCGTCCCTTCCCGGACGGATCGGGCTCGTCACAGGCATGTTTGGGAGTGTCGCAGTAGATGAAGCCCGGGGGGTCGCTCGCGGGGAACGACTCCTGGTCCGCCTCGTCGATGCGATCGATGATCGCGGCCGAGTCGATGTCGACCCGGCCCCCTCGGCCGCTCGCGAGTTCGTCGGCTCCGATCGCCTGTTCGCAATGCGTCGGTCGGTCGGCGAGCGGCGAGTAGCGCGGGAAGGTGATGGTCAAGAGGATTGAAGAGTCGTCGATCCCCGCTACGGAGTGGGACTGCCCGCCATCGAGGTAAAGCATGTCGCCGGCGGTCAGCTCGCGCCGAACGGCTTCGGTCGTGAAAGCGACCCGGCCTTCCAGGCACTGGACGGTGATTTCGCCTCGGGTGGCGTGAGTGGGGATCTCCTTGCCTCGGGGGACCACCAGTCGGATGATTTCCAGGCCTTCGGTTTTCACGAGCACGAGAGTTCGCGCGGTGGGAAGGTCCTCGACGAGCGGGCGGACGTCGATGATCTCGCCTGGCTTCGCATGGGGGATCGCCATGACACTCCTTCTTTCCAACGTCCTCCCACATCTTGATCGGATGTGGGAGGACGAGACGATGGAACGGGCCTGACGAACTTCTCGCAATTATTATACCGGAAGCAGGTCAAGCGAGTCACTGCGCGGACCCGAACTCGGGCTTCGCCCCGGTCGGGTGCAGCAAGGGTTCAAGCGTGGGGTCGTCCTCCGACCGGATCGACCAACCGAACTTCAGGCCGAAGACGAACCAGCCCAGGGCGAACATGCCGACGGCGAAGATCGTGTCGCCGACGGCTCGCAACCAGCGGAGCGTGTTCATCGTCGGGGTCTGCATGAACTCGGCCGATCGGGCGTACCAGGTGCCGGTCTCGACGCTGGCCCAGGTCTGCATGATGCCCACCGGCAAGAGGCTGAGCACCACCATCAGGGCGAGGCCGAGGTTGATCGTCCAGAACGCGAAGGAGAGCACCCCGGTCTTCCAGAGGTGGTGGGTCGCCAGCCCCTTCAGGCAGAACAGCATCAGGCCGACGCCGAGCATGCCGTAGACGCCGAAGAGCGCCGTGTGGCCGTGGACCGGGGTCGTGTTCAGCCCTTGCATGTAGTAGAGCGCGATCGGCGGGTTGATCAGGAACCCGAACAGCCCGGCGCCGACGAGGTTCCAGAACGCCACCGCGACGAAGAAATAGATCGGCCACTTGTACCCGGAGATCCAGGGGCGCGCCCGACTGAGCGTCAGATTCTCATACGCCTCGAAGCCGATCAGAACCAGCGGTACGACCTCCAGCGCGCTGAACGTCGAGCCCAGGGCCAGGATGCCGACCGGAGTGCCGGTGAAGTAAAGGTGGTGGAACGTGCCGATGATCCCGCCGAGCAGGAAGACGCTGGTGGAGAACAGGACCGCGGCCGTGGCGGTGGCCGTGCGGAGCAGCCCCATCCGGGTGAAGAGGAAGCCGATCACGACGGTCGCGAAGACCTCGAAGAAGCCCTCGACCCAGAGGTGGACCACCCACCATCGCCAGTACTCGGCGATCGCCAGGTTGGACTGGCGGTGCCAGAACAACCCCGGGACGTAGAACAACGGGATGGCCGCCGAGGCCAGTAGGAACAGGGCCAGTAGGTGGCGGTTCTCTCCCGACCGGAACGCGGGCCACATCGCTCGGATCATCAGCGCCAGCCACAAGAACAGGCCGACGGTCAGGAACAACTGCCAGAACCGGCCGAGGTCGACGTACTCGTAACCCTGGTGGCCGAACCAGAAGTTCGCCGTGTTGCCCAGCCGCTGCTGGACGGCGACCCACTGCCCCGCCATCGAGCCGACGACGATGATCAGCAGGCAGACGAACAGGAAATTGACTCCGAGCGTCTGGTATTTCGGCTCGTAGCCCGAGATCGCCGGGGCCATGAACAACCCGGTGGCCAGCCAGGCGGTGGCGATCCAGAAGATGGCCAACTGCGTGTGCCAGGTGCGGGTCACCGCGTAAGGCAGCCATTTCGCCAGGGGGAAGCCGTAGAAGCCCGAGCCTTCCACCCCGTAATGCGCCGTCAAGACGCCGAGCCCGATCTGCGCCACGATCAGGGCCATCACGACCCAGAAGTACTTCAAGGTCGCCTTCATCGAGGGGGTCGGCTGGAGGGCCAACAGCGGATCGACGTCGGGCATCTCATGGCTGTCGTCCTTCTTGCCGTGCTGGATGGCGAAGTACAGGGCCAGGATGCCGATCCCCGCCAGCAGGACCACGAAGCTGACCAACGACCAGATCAGCAGACTGGGGGCCGGCCGGTTGTCGATCAACGTCTCCGAGGGCCAGTTGTTGGTGTACGTGATCTCTCCGCCGGGGCGGTTGGTCGAGCAGACCCACGACGCCCAGAAGAAGAAGTTGTTCAACTGCGCCATCCGCGTCGGGTCGCTGATCGCGTTGGTCGGGATCGCGTAGGCGTCGCGCAACTCGTCGTACGAGGGATCGTCGCCGAAGATCGAGGCGTAGTGCTTGCTGAGCGCCTCGATCGACTGGGTCCGCAGCGGCGAGATCACCAGGTCCCCCGTCTCGGGGTTGTAAGTGTTGGTCCGCAGCTCGGTTTTCAGACGCGCTTTGAGGAGCCCCTTGTCCTCCTCCGCGAGCGTTTCGTAAGGCTTGCCGTGTTTCTCCTGGGCCCAATGGTCCAGGAGCCAGACCGACTCGCGGTGGAGCCAGTCGGCCGACCAGTCGGGCGCGACGTAGGCCCCGTGACCCCAGATCGAGCCGACCTGCTGGCCCCCCATGGACTGCCAGACGTTCTGGCCGTCCTTGACGTCCTGGCCGGTGAACAGCACCTGGCCTTCGGTCGTGACCACGCGCTCCGGGATCGGCGGCGCCAACCGGTAGACTTCGCCGCCGTAGTAGCTCAGGACGGCGAACGACGGCACCATCACCGCCGCCAGCAGCACCCACAGCCTCGTATATTTGACGGGGGGATGAGGCTCGGGGGGGGATGCGTCGTCCGCCGTACTCGGGGCTTCTTCGTTCACACCATCCATCAGTCGTCTCCCAGGTGTTGCGCGTGTTGAATCGAATTCAAGCGACGTATCATGCCGATCCACGGTGGATGGAGATCAGTCGTCGAGCCTCAAAACCTTGGTCATCCCCTCGCGCATTCGCCGGGCGCGGATGATGAATGCGTCGGCCTGTCGGGGGGTGCAAAGGTCGCGCGTCGTGGTCTCGAACAACTCGACCCAGCGTCGAAAATGCGCTCCGCTGAGCTCCTCGATCCCCCTGTGTCGCTCGACGGGGCGGCCGGAATACCGGCCGGATCGAAGCAGGGCGGCGGCCCAGAAGTCGGTCATCCGCCCGAGATGAAAGTCCCAGTCCTGGACGTACTGATCGAATACCGGGCCCAGGAGGTCGTCCAACCGCGCCCGTTGGTAGAATTCCACCACCACCTCGTGGATCAGTTCCACGGTGACGTCGTCGGCGTCGGGGTGGGGGACTCCGACCCCTTCGGTCATCGGCAGTCCGTAGGCGCGTGGGGCGGGCGCTCCGGCCGAATCGTATGCGGTCGCTGGCGATTTCATCCGTCGATCCTTATTCATTCCGAGCTGGGTCGAGGTCAACGCGAGGCTTTCCAGTAGTCGGGGAGGTCCGGCTTCGTCTCAACGAGGATTTCCAGGATCGCCTGCCGGTCTTCCGAGGCGAGTTGCGGCTCCTCCTTGCCGTCCGACCGTCCGTTGAGGATTTCCCACAATCGCTTGTAGACGTAATCCTTCACCTCGGCGGGGAGGTTGTTGAACGCCCGCGAGTAGATCAGGTAGCTGCAGGGATAGCGGAACAGCCGGGTTTGCAGATCGAGGTCGCGGAGCGATCGCCCCTTCGAGTCTCGCGGACCGACCTCGGGGAAGTCCTGCGTGAACGTCGAGGTCCCCTTCACCGGATCGGTCAGCTTGATCTCGTCGCGGAGCAGCATGTACTGCACGACGTCGTCGCCGACCCCTCGAATCCGTGACCGAGCGCTCTCCGACGGCTCGTCGGCCGGGCGCCCCAGCGCCTCGTTCATCTCGCGCTCGTAGTGCAAGGCCATCCTCGTCTCCAGGGCCGCGCGAGCGAGGCGGTTGAGCATCCCGGTCTGATGCTCCAGCACCATCAGGGCGACGATGTCGCTGTGAGGCGTCGGATAGAACGAGATCGTGAACCGGTCCTTGAGGTCCACCACGTTCACGCCTTCGGGGTTGTCGGTGTTCTCGGGACGCTTCGTCCCCTGCGTGATCGTATTCCCCAGATGCGTCTGCTTGCCGCTCGTGCCGGTGACGTACCACCCGCCCCAACGCTCGGCCAGGGGGCTGGCGTGGTCGGTGCGGAACGAACCCGCCGACAGGATCGGATCGCCGCGGCGGTCGACGAACAACGACCGGACCAGATGCCCCGGCATCCCGCGATTCGCCGACGAGCTGTGGCACAGGAGGCACGACTCCGTCTGGCGTTGCGGCGCGGGCTTCTCCTCGTCCGTCTGGTCGAGCGTGTAGAACGCCGTGCCGATCGCGTCGTCCACCGCCGAGATCTCGATCACCCGCCCGCGAAGGCAGAAGCCGATCATCACGTCGTCGGTGAAATACACGCCGCGAGGCGTCTTGGGGGAGATCCGTTCACGCTGGAGACTCGTCTTGGAAAACACCAAAACCTGCGACGACTCCGGAATGTCGAACGCCTTCAACAGCGACCGGAGGTAGCCGTGCTCGGGCTCGTACTCCAACTTCGCCGTGCCGGCGGCCAGCTTCGCCTTCAACTCCTCGACCGCGTTCTTCGGCGTCGCCTCGCTGTAATTGATCGGGGCGCGCTCGATCTCCTGGCCCAACACCCCCCCGCCCGTGAGCGCGACGAGCCCAGCCAGCAACAAGCCGATCCCCAGCCTCCCGCGAAGCGCCGCGACATCGAGAACTGAATGCGAGTGACGACCCGTCATCGATCCACCTCACTTATGCGTTTCCGCCCGCCACGACCTAGCCAGGAGCGCCCGGCGCCGCGCCCGAACACCCGCCGACGGCCATGATTTTAATTTGCATCCTGAATACATATTATCGTCGGGCGTGGTGCTGTCAATCGTGCACTGGACTTTCGCTCCAAGTTCATCGTTTTGCAGGTGCGGCGCCGATCAGCGGGGTCAGGTTGAACAATCGGGCGGTGGGGCCGGCGGGATCTGAGGGGCGTCGTCAGCGCCCCGTCGATCGCGCGGTGCGGACCCATTGCGTGGGCTTGCCTCCGAGCCCGACCGAGATCTTCCAGAGGGCGTAAATGGGTATGAAGCCGAGAGTCAGGAGATACCGGGCGGGCAGACCGAAGACCAGAAACGGGCTGAGCGCGTAGCCGCCGACCGCAACGATCGCCAGCAGCCCCCAGCCCAGCAGAGCGAGGGGGAGCGGAGCGGACAGGGGCCGTGGGTGCGGGTAAACGACCGCGAGGTTCAGGATGACGAGAATCATCAACATCGCCAGCAGTTTCATCATCGGAGGAGTCTTCAGTTCGACGGCCGATGCGAGCCGCTCGAACAGACTCAGCTTCGGGGAGCGGAGGACCGGCCGGAACAGCCTCCTTTTGACTTCCGTCCTGCCGAACTCCCAGCGCCTGCGTTGGTTGGCCGCCGCCTCGCCTCCCTCTTCGAGCATCGTGGCCTTGACGGTCGCGTCGGGGACGAACGCGATTCGCTCGCCGGCCATCCGGACGACCCACGAGAATTCATAGTCCTCGACGAGCCCGTAGCTTTTCCAGGGGACGCGCTTCAACCCCTTGGTGGTGAAGCACATGCCGTTGCCGTTCAAGGGCGAGCTGAGCCCCAGCCGGTACAGGCCGAGTGGTCCCACGCCGTTGACCAGGCTGAAGGCGAAGGTCATCAGCCGGGTCCGCCATGAGGCGTCGGGGTTGGCGACGGTGTAGTAGCACTGGATCCAGTCGTACCCCTCGGCGATCAGGGCGTCGAACTTGTGGAGCAGGTCGGGCGAGGTGATCGTGTCGGCGTCGATGATCACGATCGCATCGAGCCGATCGAACCGGCCCGATTCCTGCAACCGCTCGATGAGATACTCCAGCGCGTACCCCTTGGTCTTCTTGACCGGATCGTGGCGGACGACGACCTCGGCGCCCTCGCGGCCGGCGATCTCGGCGGTGGCGTCGGAGCAGTTGTCGGCGATCACCAGCAC
>CALCIC010000906.1 GCA_937907405.1 uncultured Isosphaeraceae bacterium
CGTTCCTCGAAGTCCGCGACCGGCGCAGCCGCGAGTTGTTGACCGTGATCGAGTTGCTCAGCCCCTCGAACAAGAAAAGCGGCGCGGATCACGAGCAGTACCTCGCCAAGCGCCGCGAGTTGATTCGAAGCCCGGCGAACCTGGTCGAGATCGATTTGCTTCGAGGGGGTCGCGCCATGCCCGCGGGGCCGAGGCCGGATTGCGATTACTCGGTGCTCGTGAGTCGGGCCGAGCGTCGGCCCAACGTCGAATTCTGGCCGATCCGGCTTCGTGATCGGCTCCCCGAGATCCCGATCCCGTTGCGGCCCGACGTCGCCGACGCCCGGATCGATCTCCAGGAGACGCTCCATCGCGCCTACGAAGGACCGGGCTATGAGCACTTCATCTACGCGAGCGAGCCGCAGCCCGCGCTCCCGGCGGAGGACGCCGCCTGGGCGCGCCGGTTCGTTCCGACCTCGGCCTGACGGCGGCCGTCGCGCCCCTCGGGTCTTCACCGGCGGGCCGATTCCGCTCACAATGGACTCGTGGGGAAGGCTCGACGCCGATTCAACCGCCAAGCGAAGGAGGCCGCTCATGGCCGCGACCACGACGACGACTCAGGACGCCAGGAAGATCGAAGCCCAGGCCGGCGGCGACCTCGACGCGCTGACGCGCGACGGCCTGTATTACGAGTACAGCCGGGCCGCCGATCCGCTCAGCTCCGGGGCGATCCCGAGGATTCCCTACGCCGAGTTCCCCGCCGCGCTCCACGAGCAGGGGCCGACTCAGACGTTGCCGCTGGACCTCAGCCGCGAGCTGGGCTGCGAGGGGCCGGCGAGCACCCCCAGCCTGTCCGCCAACTTCGTCCACATCCGGCCCGGCGAGTCGATCCGGCTTCAGCCCAACGCCTCGTCGCAGCTTTATTACGTGATCCGCGGGAAAGGGGCCTCGCGGTTCGCCGGCCTGAGCTTCCCCTGGGGGACCGGCGACTTCCTGACCCTTCCCGCCGGCGGCGAGGCGGTCCATGAGGCCGTCGAGGACGCCGCGGTCTACTGGGTCCACGACGAGCCGATGCTCCGCTACCTGGGCGCCCGCGCCGAATCGCCCACGTTCCGCCCGACCCTCTATCGGGCCGAGGACGCGAAGGCCGAACTCGACAAGGCCGCCGCCGACCCCCACGCGAAGAACCGCAGCCGGGTGAGCGTGCTGCTGGCCAACCGGGCCTGCGACAAGACCCTCACCGTCACCCCGACGCTCTGGGCGATGTTCGGCATCCTCCCCGTCGCCGCCGTCCAGCTCCCGCACCGGCACCAGTCGGTGGCCCTCGACCTGATCATCGACTGCCAGCCGGGCTGCTACACCCTGGTCGGCCAGGAGCTCGACGACCAGGGCCAAATCATCGCCCCCGACCGCATGGATTGGAAGCCGGCCTCGGCCTTCGTCACCCCCCCCGGCTACTGGCACGCCCACTACAACGAATCGGGCCGACCCGCCTACCTGCTGCCGATCCAGGACGCCGGCCTCCAGACCTATCTTCGAACTCTCGACATCCAGTTCACCAGCCCCAAGACCCCGCAGCCCTGACGGTCGCCGGCGATCGGCCCGGTTCGGCCGGATCGGGAAGGGGAGCGGAAGAAAACTCACGCCTTCCCGCATGGGTGTGTCCAGTCGCGTTTATGTTGCCTGTTTGCAACATCGGGCGATTGATTAGCTGGCTTTGCATGGCGGACCGATGGAATGGAGGCCGGAACGTGGTATGATGCGTCGGTCTTGAAAAAACGTCGCGGGGCGAAGTACCTCGGCATGGGCCGGCCCCGCTTCGAGTCGCATCGGGTTCAGCCTGGATGAACAATTGATGTTGGACGCTCGCATTGCGGTCGTGTCGACCCTGGCCGCGGTCTTCTGGTCCGTCGGGTTCGAGTCGACCGCTCGGGGAGGCTCGGAGGGATCGTTCCCGAAGCACGTCGTGGCGGCGCAGGAGGGGAACGCGGCCGACGTGGGTCGGGAGGTCTTGCGTCAGGGGGGCAACGCGATCGACGCGGCGACGGCGACGGCGTTCGCGCTGGCGGCGACCTTGCCCGAGGCGGGCAACCTGGGGGGGGGCGGATTCATCGTCGCCTACCTGCCGCAGTCGCGCGAGGTCGTCACGGTCGATTTCCGGGAGACCGCGCCGGCCGGCTCGACCCCCCGGATGTATCTCGACGACAAGGGAGAGCTGCGCCCCTTGCACCGCGCCGGGGCGTGGTCGGCGGGGGTGCCGGGGACGGTTCGGGGCCTGGGCCTGGCGCACGCCAGGTGGGGCAGGCGTCCCTGGCGCGAGCTGGTGGTTCCGGCCGTCCGGCTGGCTCGCGAGGGGTTCGCGATCTCGGAGGAGCTGGCCGTCGCGCTCAACAACCAGCTTCGCCCGGCGACGGTCGAGCCCGGCGGCGCCCCTCGCCGCGCGTTCCACGGCCGGCTGGCCGACTTCCCCGAATCGGTCGCGGCGTACCAGCGCCCCGACGGCCAACCCTGGAAGGCCGGCGATCGGCTGGTCCAGGCGGACCTGGCCGCGACCCTGGAACGGATCGCCGACGGCGGCCCCGACGAGTTCTACCAGGGGAAGACCGCCGAATTGATCGCCGCCTACATGGCCGACCACGACGGCCTGATCACCCGCGAGGACCTCGCCGGCTACCGGGCGAAGGAGCGTCCGCCGGTGAAGACGACGTTTCGGGGGCACGAGATCTACAGCGTGGGGCCGCCGTCGTCGGGGGGCGTGGTCCTCTGCCAGATGCTCAACATCCTGGAACGATACGACCTGAAGGCCGACGGCCCCCGGTCCGGCCGGACGCTCCACCGGGTGACCGAGGCGATGCGGCGGGCGTACTTCCCCCGCGCCTCGCGGCTGGCCGACCCCGACTTCGTCGAGGTGCCGACCGCCGAGCTGACCTCGAAGGCCGCCGCCGACGCGCTGGCCGAGAGCATCGGCGAGCGGGCGACCCCGAGCGCCTCGCTGGCCCCGTTCCCGATCCTCGCGACCGAATCGGACCACACGACCCATTTTTCGGTCCTCGACGACGACGGCGGCGCGGTCGCGATGACGTACACCCTGGAGGATTCGTACGGGTCGAAGGCCGTGGTCCGGGGGGCGGGGTTCTTGCTGAACAACGAGATGGGGGATTTCAACCTGAGGCCCGGCCGGACCGACGACGCCGGGGCGATCGGCACCGACCCCAACCTGATCGCCCCCGGCAAGCGGATGCTCAGCTCGCAGTGCCCGACCCTGGCGATCAAGGACGGCGCGGTTCGGCTGGTCGCCGGCTCGCCGGGGGGGCGGACGATCCCCAACACCACGCTTTGGGTCGTGCTCAACGTCCTGGAATTCGGCCTCGACCCGCAAGCGGCCGTCGCCGCGCCGCGGACCCACCACCAGTGGTTCCCCGACGTTCTGTACCTGGAGGGCCTCGACTGGCCGGAGGGGGTCCTCAAGGACCTCTCCTCCCGAGGCCACGCGTGGCGGACGGGCCGCCGTCAGGGGTGCGCCAACTCCATCGTGATCGACGCCGACGGCCTCCGCCACGGCGCCGCCGACCACCGCCGAGCCACCGCCAGGGCCTCGGGCGACTGAGAGGCCGGCGGCACGGACTCTGAGAGTCTGTCTCATGAAGGGGAGCCTCTCCCTCCCAAAATACGTGCTTATGGGACGGACTCTGAGTCCCCCAGGTTCACGCCAGGCCCCCCGATCGAGCCTCGCGCGGCGGCCGCGCCGACTGTTTTCGGTCGTAATCAACGGGATTTTGGAAACTCGAAAATCGGCGCGGCACAAATCATGATCTCGGTCGTATGTCTCACGTACGCCTCCATGACCGCTTCCGTGATCCCTCCTCGACCCCTTGCTCGCCCGCTGCGTAACCGTGAAGAGAAGACCTTGAAATTGGAACGCCCCCGTTCGGATGGAACCGCAATTCAGGCGATGGATGCTTCGAAGGACTTTGGAACATGGTGAACGAAGATCGCTCCAGTAGTCCGAAAGTGGTGTTGAGGATCAGCGACGGCAACCGTGAGATGCGCCGCGCGTTCACGGACTTCGGCCAGGCCGTCCAGAGCGCCGAGGCGTACGCCGGGGCCGGGTTCGTGGTCGACGTGATGTCGGCCACCGGGCTGTTTCTGATGGGTTTCGAGCCGCGCCGGCAGACCGCCTCCGTCTGACCCGAGCGGCCCTCGGAAGGGGACGTCGCCCTGAAAATCGCGGCCGAAACGGGACGGAAGCCCCGAAATCCCGGAAAAAACAGGAATTCCGCGACTGGCGCCTGATTTTCCGTGGAGGATTCCGGCATAATCGTCGAAAACGATCGGCAGGAACATCGGCGGCCGCTCTCGCGTTGAGGGCGGACGACCGCCGGGTTCGCAAGCGAGTCAAGGCTTCGACCTCACACAGGAGGATGTATCCCCATGGCCAAGAAAGCCGCCGCCCCCAAAGCCGCCGCCCCGAAGGCCGCCGCCGCCGCGGAGAAGTCGGCCGCCAAGCCCGCGACCAAGACCGAGATCTTCAGCGCGCTGGCCGACAAGACGCAGTTGAGCAAGAAGGACGTCGCCGCCGTGTTCGACGGCCTCGTCGACCTGCTCGGCAAGGAGCTGGGCAAGAAGGGGCCGGGCCTCTTCGTGATCCCCGGCGTGCTCAAGATCAAGGTCGTGCACAAGCCGGCCACCAAGGCTCGCCCGGGCTTCAACCCGGCGACCAAGGAGCAGATCACGATCAAGGCCAAGCCGGCCCGCAAGGCCATCAAGATCCTGCCCCTGAAGGCCCTCAAGGACATGATCTGAACGAATGAATCGAAGACCAACCGCCGCGTCTCCGCCCACGCCGCGACGCGGTCGTCTCTTCTTCCGGGCGAGGCGGTCGATCGCCTCGCCCTGATCCTCCCCCACGTCCCGAACCTGCTTCCCGCCTGCAACGCGGAACCGCCGTTCCGCGGGCGCCTCGCGCTCTCAATCCCGCCCCGCCCCTCGCCGCCGGTCATCGGTCGGCCGCGCGGAACCAGGCGACGAACCGGTCGACTCCCTCGCGGAACGGCGTCGTCGGCTGATAGCCGAGTTCCCTGGAGGCGCGGGAGACGTCGGCGAAGGTCTGTCGGACGTCGCCGGGCTGCTCGGGCAGCCGCTTGACCACCGGCGTCTTGCCGAGCGCTTCGCCGAGGGTCTCGATCATGGTCCGCAGCTCGATCGGGCTCGCGTTGCCGATGTTGTACAGGTGATGACTTGTGCAACGGTCGATCGCGCGGACGACGCCGTCGACGACGTCCTCGACGTACGTGTAATCGCGTCGGGTGCCGCCGTCGCCGAACATCGGCACCGGCTCGCCCCGGACGATCAGTCCGGCGAACGAGGCCACCGCCAGGTCGGGGCGGTTGCGCGGCCCGTAGGCCGTGAAGAACCGCAGGCCGGTCGTGGGCAGGCCGTGGAGGTGGTGGAACGCGTGGGCCATCAGCTCGCAGGCCTTCTTGGAGGCCGCGTACGGGCTGACCGGGGCGTCGACCGGATCGGACTCCTTGAACGGGGCGGTCGCGCGGTCGCCGTAGACGCTCGAACTCGACGCGTAGACGAACCGGGGCCGGGGCTCGATCCGGCAGGCCGCCTCCAGCCATCGGACGGTGCCGATCACGTTGACGTCGGCGTACAAGGACGGCTCGGCGATGCTCGGCCGGACCCCGGCCTTGGCCGCCAGGTGGACGATCGCGTCGGGCCTGGCCGTCTGGACCAGGGCGTCGGCGCCCGCCGCGTCGCGGACGTCCATCTCGACCAGCCGGCACCGCGGCGAGGCGAGCGCGGCGGCCAGGTTCGCCTCCTTCATCGCCCGGGGGTAGAACGGGTCGAAGTCGTCGACGACGACCACCTCGCGGCCGTCGCGCAGCAGGCGGTCGACCAGGTGCGATCCGATGAACCCGGCGCCGCCGGTCACGACGATCCTCATTCGACGACGAGCTCCCAGTGGAACGCCGGGACGCGGCCGTCGACGATCAGGGCGACCCCCTCGCCGCCGCTCAGCGGCTCAAGCGCCGCGGGGCCGACTCGGTTGCCCGCGTTGTCCAGGACGTAGCCCTTGACCGTCCCCTTGTGGAGCCATTCCACGCGCGCCTCGACCGGCTCCTGAAGCAGCGGCGGGCGCCCCGGATCGGCGACCTCGCGCCTCCAGGGGTCGACGAACCGGACGCCGGTGGGCTCGACCCGGCCGACGACCGAGACCAACAGCCGCCTGGCGTCCGCGATCGGATGGGCGCCGACCGACGACGCGGCCACGACCGCGAACGTCGAGGCGGACGAGACCTTCAGGGTCGGGAACGAGGCGGCTCGGCCGCCGATCCAACCCGCCAGCCCCTGAGTGTACGGCGTGTCGACCGTCAGCACGCCCCGGGCCGGGTCCCAGCCCGGCGTCTGGCCCGGTCGTCGTCGCCGATCGGCGGCGCGGGCGGGGTCCTGGTCGCGTCGTCCCCGCAGCAGGATCGACGCGGCGTGCGGCCAGAGCGCGAAGACCTGCGGCGTGGCGTTGGCGACCTCGGGAATCTGAAAGATGTCCTCGCCCCCCACGGTCCCCGACGGCCCGTCTCCCCAGAGGCGGGGGGAGACGAAGACCCCCCGGCGCACCAGGGCGTCCCAAT
>CALCIC010000907.1 GCA_937907405.1 uncultured Isosphaeraceae bacterium
TTCGGCGTGGTCGTCGGCAAGGCCGGCGCCCGGAGGACGCATCGGTATCGCCTGACGAACCGAACGGAGCGCGTCGTCGCGATCCTCAACGTGATCAACCACAAGACCTGCTGCGGGCAGGTGGAGGTTGGGAGGCGAGAGCTTGCGCCCGGCGAATCCACCGACGTCGTGGTGACCCTCCTGTTGAACGACCGATTCGGCGAGGTCGCCCACGAGACGGAGGTCGTCACCAACTCGCCTCCTGATTCAAGCATCACCTTGCGGACCTCGGCGTCGGCGCGCGCGCCCTTGAGAATCGAAGCCCTGGCTCGGCCCGACGGCGGCGCCGACGGCCCGGTTGCGACCGAACAGACGCATCGGACGATCTTCCGCGTTTATGCGACCGGAACGACGGATGATCCGCCGATCGATCTCGATTCTGCGATGCTCCGAACATCAGCCCAATGCAAGTGGCTGGGCCCGAAAGAAGACGCGTCGGCCGGCGAGGGGTTGACCGTCCAGGCGAGGTCGTTCGAGGTGCTGCTCGACACCTCGGGGGTGCCCGGAAACCGCACCGCCGAGGTCTTGCTGGAGGACCATGGAACGGTCTTGATGCGTCATCCTCTGGCCTGGAAGGTCGTCGCTCCCATCACGGCGTCGCCGGCCATGATCGTGATGAAGGCCGGGAACGAGCATCACCGGATCGTGCTCAAGGCTCAGGATCAACGCTCATTCCGCGTCCTTGAGGTCGAGAGCGACGCGCCGACGATTCGAGGCGACGTCGACGACGCATCGACCGCCACGACCCACGTCGTTCAGGTCGACTGCACCTCGTTGCCGAGACGAGGACGCGGTGTGGTCTCGATCCTGACCGACCATGCGTCCCTGAGCCGGATTGACGTCCCCTACATCGTAATCGACTGACGAAGTCCAGAGGACGAGGGCCTGATTCATGAGTCCCGTCGATCGATTCTCCCAGCGTCGCGGCTTCACTCTGATCGAACTCATGGTCGTCGTCTCAATCGTCGGCCTCCTGATCGCCCTGCTGCTGCCAGCCGTGCAGTCGGCCCGGGAAGCGGCGAGGCGGGCGCAGTGTCAGAACAACCTGAAGCAAATCGGCCTGGCGCTGCACGCCTACCAGTCGGCGGACGGCGCTTTCCCGCTCAATACGGGAGATCATCGTATCGATCCGGAACGCGGCCTCCCCTGGCGTATAGGGGGACCCAGCTATTCGGCCCTGACGCGGATTCTACCTTACGTGGATCAACAGCCTCTCTATTCCGCGATCAATTTCAGCGTCGAGACGTTCCCTGTCGATGGGGGCTCGATCTTCCCGTTCCCTCAGAACGTGACGGCCTACAGGACGACGTTGGCGGGGTTTCTCTGTCCCACGGATTCGTCGCGCGAGCCCACTCCCTTCGGCTGCAATTACCGGGGGAACTATGGGATAGGGCCGTCAGCCTCGACGACCGGCGAGCACCAGGACAGCGGCGTCGGGTTTTATACGTTCCCCGGGGTGCTCAGGCCGAGTTCGTTCCCGGACGGCCTGTCGCACACGGCCGCCTACAGCGAACGGCTCCGTGGGACCGGCGAACGGCTCGTTCTGGATCCCGCCCGTGACTTCGGCGACCTGATGTCCATGATGTATTGCAACAGTCGATCCGCGGACTACGCCCTCCTGTGCTGCGAACTGGCCGCATCGCGGGATTTCCCGGCCTCGCGGCGGGCGGGGTACACCTGGTTCTTCGGCAACTTCGAATGCACCTCGTACAACCATGCTCAGGAGCCCAACGGCCGCATTCCCGACGCAGTCATGCCCTCGGGCAATTTCGAATGGGGAATCGTCACGGCCCGCAGCCTTCATCCAGGCGGTGTGTATCTCTTAATGGGCGACGGTTCGGTTCGATCGTACAAGAGTTCCACGGCCCGGGCCGTCTGGCGCGCCCTGGGCACGAGAAACGGCGGGGAACCGGTCGAATAGCCCGACCATGCGCGGTGAACCTCGCCGCCGTGAAGACGCCGATCCGAGCAGACTGCGAGGGACGGGGGGTTAGATATGACCCGCCGATCGCCCAATGGCGCGAGGCCGATCTTGGTTGCAGGCTCGAGGAGCGAATCATGTTCGCAGCAGTGATACTAAGCCTCGCCGCCGCCATGGCTCAGGGAGACGATGCGTCGATACACGATGCGGCGTCTCTGGTGGCCCTAATGGAAGCTCTCTTGCAACCCGTCGAGGATTTTCGCTGCGAGTTTGAGGGACGCCGTTCCTATGGCGGAGTCTTGGCCGAAGAGGAGCAGAAGCACAAGCGGGCCAACCAGGACGGGCTGGCCGAAACGTTCGGCGGCCTGTACATCTGGCGACGAGGAGGGGACGTCTACCTCAATAACTTCCAAAAATCAGTGGCGTCTAATGAGATCACGCGAGTGGACCTGGCCGTTCGCTCGCGTGACCGCAAGGTCGAGAGTTATCGTCGAGTCAACGACAGGGCGGTCGGGGGGGGCGAGATCAGGAGCTTCGACGATCCTAACGCCAGGAGCTACGGGGCGATCGGAGCGGTTTTCCTTCTCGAAAAGCTTAAGGAATTCGCTGAGAACAATGCTTATGAATCCACGATAGCCGATGATCAACTCGACGGGCTCAAGTACAAGGTCCTCAACGTCTATTTAAAGCTCAAGCACAAGCCGAACGCGCTTGTCCACCGTTTTTGGGTTGATATACATAAAAGTGGACACGTCGTGCGCGCGGAAGACTATATCGCGGGTAAGTTGTCCGGCGTCAGCGAGTTTCAATTGAAACGATTCACCGTCAAAAGCTCGGAGGTCTGGATGCCCGTCGCGGGCGAGCTCAAGGGGTACGTCGGCCTCGTTGATCGGAAGCCCGTTTGGTATGATGAGCCGACTTCGATTCAAAATATTTACATAATTAATGGCACGCTCGCCTTCAATCAGCATCCCGGGCCTCAAACGTTCACGCTGAAATACCGGCCTGGGACCCCGATCTCCGACCACATCCGCAAGCTGTCCTACCAGTACGGTCAGCAGAAGCTCCCGGACAATCCGTCGACGCGCGAAACGGAGAAGATGCTGGTTGAACAGGTGCGTCAGGCGAACGAGCAGAATCGCACCCTGGTGGCGGCCCCCATCGAGGGTTGGGAATGGCAGCGGTGGGCCGTCGGCGTGATGTGCCTGCTCGTGGTCGTCTCGTGCTACCTCTTGTGGGCGCAGAGGCGGTCGGGATAGGTTTCAGCTCCTCCTATTTCGAGGATCGTCATGAGAAGCCTCCGCGTTTCAGCCTGTCTGCTCTGCCTGCTCGCGGGCCGGGCGGGGGTACGAGCCGCGTCCGACGCGGGCGCGGTCGGTTCGGATTGCGGGATCAACGCGTTGTACGTGCTTATGAAACTGGAGGGGAGGCCCGTCGCGCTGGAGCGGTTGGCGTCGGCCCTGCCTCCTTCGCAGCCCGAGGGCTATTTGATGGCCGAACTGGCAGCCGCGTCCCGTTCGCTCGGTCTGCCCCTCGAAGGGACCAAGCTGGGGAAAGTCGGCGCACGGCCGAATCGTCCCGTCATCGTATTCGTTAACAGGAGCGGCAAGGGCCACTTCGCCGTGCTTCGGCCGGTCGGCACGACGGGAACGATGATCCAGGTGATCGATCCTCCCTACCCGCCGCGGTTGCTCGACTACGAGCGCCTGCCCGAGATGGGCAACTGGACTGGTCGCGCCCTGGTCGCTTCCACGATCTGGACGCCGAGCCTCGACGCGCTTCTGGCCTCGGGCGGAGCCGGCGCCGTCGTTTGTTCTTTCTCGGCCTGGCTCGCGGGCTTCCGCCGGCGCCGGCGGCGCGCGGAGAACGTTGTCTGAACGGTCTGAACGAGCTCCTTCGACTTTGTTTCGATCAAGCTCGCGCGTCGCTCAGTTCTTCGCCGCCCTCTTTGATGCGATCGCTCGGGATTGCGGCGCGGCGATCTGGGGTTCCGCCGGGTCGAGCCGGTGCGAGGTTCGCGCGTCGCGCGCCTGGCGACGGTCGGCGATCAGCTCCATGTAGCGGTGGACGTGCTCGGACTCGGACCAGGGGCCGATCCGCTTGGCGTAGCCGCGCGAAGCCAGCTCGGCGCGAAGCTCGTCGTCGTGGACCATCCGCCGCATGGCGAGCAGCAGATCGCCCTCGGTGCGGTATCCCAACCCGCCGCCGCTCTGCACGCCGGTTTCCAGGAGCGCGCCGCCCCCTTCGTGGACGATCACCGGCGTCCCCGTGGCGAACGCCTCCATGACCACGTAGCCGAACGTCTCGGGGAACAGCGACGGCACGACCACCGCGCGCGAGCCTCGGAACAGCCGGGCCAGGGCCGGGCCGCTGAGCAGACCTTCGAAATGGACGTTCGGCAGGTCTTCCGCCAGCTTCCGCAGCGTCGGCTCGTACGGCCCGGTCCCGGCGATCCGGAGATCGGCCTCGGGCAGGTTCCGCATCAGCGGGATCAGCTTCTGGAACCCCTTCATCCCGACCATCCGACCCGCCGCCGCCAGGTAGGGGCGGTCGTGGGGCTCGGGCTCCTGGTCCTCGATCCCCCCCGACCAGTCGTCGGGCAGGAAGTAGGGCAGATGCACGAGCGGCGCCCATGCATCGACGCCCCGGAGCGTGTGCTCGCCGAGTGCGTGGGCGCTGGGGAAGAGCAGGGCGTCGAGATGCCGGAGCCCGCGCTCGATCGCGCCGGTGTACCGCCAGACCTGGGGAGGCCGCTTGCCGGCGATCGAGCACCGCACGCACGACGGGCCGTCGCACGGCTTGCGGTCGTATTTCCAGAGCAGGTGCATCGGGCAGATCAGCCAGTGCTCGTGCGCGGTCATGATTCGAACCGCCCGGCGGTTGGCGCCCAGGCCGAGCACTCCCGGTCCTCCCGCCAGCGAGATGTTGTGGAAGTGGACGACGTCGAGGTCGTCGGCGTCGAGCACCTTGCGGAGCGCGGCCGACTTGAACAACGGCAGGCCGGTCGCCTGGGTCGCCAGCGGCGAGAGCACGCCCCGGCCGCTCTCCAGCGGGTGGAGGTGAAGCCCCGGCGTCGGCTCGTACGATCGGAGTGGATGATCGCCTCGGACCGCGTTGAAGGCGTCGACGCAGTAGAACACGTGGACCTCGTGGCCGCGACGGCAAAGCGCCTGGCAGAGCCGGTCGACGTACGCGGCGTCGCCGCCGAAGCTGTGCGGGCCGAAGAAGGTGGTGATCATGCAGAATTTCAAAGGGGCGACCTCCTGTCGCGGTTGCGAAACGGTGCGGCGACGTCGAACGGTCAGGCGGCTTCACTCGCCTCGGCGATCGGGTGGAAGGCAGTCCGCCAGAGCCGGGCGGGATGGAATCCTCCCATCGCCGCCAGCGCGACCACATAGGCCAGCGCTCCCGCGGAAACGGCCAGCAACACGTTCCGGTGTTGCAAGAGCAGGCAGACCGGAACCATCGCCGCCGAGGCCGCCAGCGGCTTGCCCAGGTGGTGGTGCCAGACCGGCTGACGCCCCTCGCGGGCGAGGCTTCGATATCCGGAGAGGACCAGGGCCAGGCCGATCAGCAGGACGCCGGCGGACGCCCCCCAAAGGCCGAACTGCCAGCGGAGCGCGAAGACCAACGGACCGATCGCAACCGCCCCCAGGGTCAACGATCGCACCCCGACCGTCTCGCGGTTGAGCGCGATCAGCGTCGTCTGATACAAGAATGCGATGCTCAACAGCGGCGCCCGCCAGAGGCCGATGGCGAACAGCAATCCGGTGCCCGCATAGTCCTGCGAGAACAACATCCTCACCAGCGGTTCGGCCAGGATCGTGCCGCCGACGGCCACCGGCACCAGCGCCGTCATCAACACCTCGACCAGCGAGTCGAGCGCGTCGCGGCCCGCCCTGGGATGTTGCCGCCAGAGCCTCGCCAGGGTCGGGAACGCGGCCTGCTGGAAGATCAGCCCGAACGTCAGGATCGCCGTGACCATCCGGTACGGAGCGCCGTAGCGGCCCACGTCCCACCACGCGCTGGTCATCCCCACGATCAGCAGGTCCGCCGTGCAGATGAGCGCCTGCGAAAGCTGGATCAGGCAGACGTTTCGACCTCGCTGGATCAGGATGTAGATGAACCGGAAGCCGAATCGAGGGCGCGGCATCCGGTATTTATACAGGTAATGCAGCCAGACCAACCCGATGCCGCACGTCTCGCCGATCGCCAGCCAGATGGGAACCCAGGTGATCCGTCTCGCGTCCCCCACGAACGCCAGAACCCCGGCGCCGTAGATCAGGGTCCGCAGGCAAAGCGAGACCGCCAGCAAGCCCATGTTCTCGGTGCCGCGATACACGAAGTCGAGTCCGATCGCCGTCGTGAACAGCATCAGACCGTAGAGCGTCAGGACCGTCCAGTCGGTGGCGTCGCGCAGGGTCAACCAGCCGATCGCCGTCAATCCCGTGAACAGCACCAGCGCCAGCAGCGACTTGAACGCCAGCACGTGATCGACCAGCGGCTTGATCAACCGAGGGTGCCGCGACAACTCGCGGGCGACCATCACGTCGCTGCTGTCGCGGACCAGCAGCACCAGCCAGAAGACGACCGAGAAGGCGAACTCGATCCGACCGTAGCCCCCCCCTCCCAACCGCTTCGTCAACGCCAGCATCACAAAGACGGAACTTGCCCGGCAGACCAACTCCGCGATGCTCAAGAACGCGAAGTTCGACGCGATCCGACGCCCCCGGGCGCGGGGGCAAACCGCCATCGACGCCTCCGCCCGAGGCGACGCGGGCGCGGGCCGCCTCGACGGTGCTCGGTGCCTCGGCTTTCGCTTGCTAAGTGTCGGGCTGGACATTCGCGAACGCACTTCCCTGTGTGCTCGAGCAAAGCTCGCTTGCTTGCGAGCCTTATCAGCCCGCGTTTATACTGCCAAGCTTTATCGGCTTTCTCGTCTTCTCCACCTTAACAGGCTGCGGCTCTTTTCGAACCTCCCGAGGCGACGATCGGAACGCCGGGCCTCCCCCTCAGCATCCCCTCGACGGGCCGGCGGATCATCGTAGGTTCGCCTCTAAATTCTTTGGAGCGAACGGCTTCGGCTACGTGCGCCGTCGGGGGCCAGGCCGCGTCGAGAACCCTGGACGGGCATGGTATGAGCGGGGGGATAGGCTGTCAATTCAAGCTTTGTCGGCTCAGTCGGGATTGTCGCCCTGGCGCGGAGCGATTGCTGCTCAGGAAGCGGTTGCGGCGCGGCGTCGGACCTGGTCGAGCGTCACCGCGGCCACGATGATGAGCCCGATGATCACGTCCTGCGCCGCGTTGGGTATCCCTGCGTGGACGCAACCATTATTCAGGACCGAGATGATCAGGCAGCCGATCAACGTGCCGAGCACGGTCCCCTCGCCGCCGCTGAGGCTTCCTCCGCCGATCACCACCGCCGCGATGACCTGGAGTTCCAGCCCCTCGGCGGTC
>CALCIC010000908.1 GCA_937907405.1 uncultured Isosphaeraceae bacterium
GACCTGGACGTCCAGCTCAAGTCGGCGGGCCTGATCCTCGACCGTCTGGAGGAGGTTGAGGCGGTCGGCGAGCCGACCGGGCGCGACGCTCGCGGGCAGCCGGGTGTCGGCGGCGGCCACCTGTCGGTTCAGGTCGGCGTCGATCGTGAACGGGGCGAGCGCCGGCCCGAGCCAGCCCGCGCCCTGGCCGTGGCTGGATTCGACGAACCGAGGGGCCCCGTCCAGGCTCACCGGCATCATCTGAATGAAGGTGGGGAGCGACGTGCGATCCTGGTACTTGCGGAGGTGGGCGAGCATCGCCCCATAGTGCGGCCAGTCTTCACCAACCGGCCCGCCCCCCACGCGAGGGATCGGCCGGCCGGTGAGCAGCTCGTGGGTGGCGGTGGTGTGGTTCACGTCGCCATGGTGCATCGACCGGATCACCGCGAGCCGGTGCGCGCGCCGGGCCAGCATGGGGAAATGCTCGGAGATCTCCAGGCCGGGCGCCGTGGTGGCGATCGGCTTGAACTCGCCCCGCACGTCCTCGGGGGCCTCGGGCTTGAGGTCCCAGGTCTCTTGCTGGGCTGGGCCGCCCCACATGAACAGCAGGATGCACGACTTCGCCCGGCCGAAACTCGAACCAGACGCGCCCCCAATCACCTTGCCCCGCGTCGCGGTCATCTCACGCGCCTGGAGCAGCGTGGGCAGGCCCAGATTCAGGAGCCCGAGCCCACCCGCTCGAAGGAACTCACGACGCGAGCCGGACCGGAACGACGAGCATCCTTCCACCAATCGAGCCATGATGCTCGCCTCGCGTTTGGGAGAGTTTTCGGCGTTCGGGCGTCACAGCGGAGGCGACCCAACCAGAAGTTTAACCGATCAGGCGCTCGTTGGGAATCGACGGTCGATGATCGCCTGGCGCGCCCCCTCGCATGCTTCGGGCTTGTATTTGGAGGGGACGGGCTGGAAGCTGATTGGGGAGGCATATGGACTGAATCATCCCTCGGAGCGACGCTGTGTTCACGGGATTGGTTGAGGCGGTGGGGCGGATCGAGCGGACGGTGGACGAGGAGGCGGGCAAGCGGTTCACGATCGCCTGGCCGGGGCTCGTGGAGCCGCTTGCGCTGGGGGAGAGCGTGGCGGTCAACGGTTGCTGCCTGTCGGTCGTTTCGACCGAGGGGGACGCGTTCGACGTCCAGGCCGGTCCCGAGACCCTGCTGCGGACCAACCTGGGGGCGAAGCGGCCGGGCGACGCGGTCAACCTGGAGCGCGCGTTGCGCGTCGGCGATCGGCTGGGGGGGCACATCGTGCAGGGGCACGTCGACGCCACGGCCGTCGTCCGCGAGCGCCGTCGCGAGGGGGATTGGGAGTTCTTCGCGTTCAGCATCGATCCGGCCTGGACCGTGCTGATGGTCGAAAAAGGCTCGATCGCCGTCGACGGCGTCAGCCTGACGCTGGTGACCGTCGAGGCCGACGGCTTCTCCGTCATGCTCATCCCCCACACCCTGGGCGCCACCACCCTCGGCCTGCGGCAACCCGGCGACCGCGTCAACGTCGAGACCGACGTCCTCGCCAAGCATGTGCAAAAGCTGCTCGGCCAGGCGCGGTGATTCCATTTCTCTTTACGATTCGATTCCTCTCATGTCGACGCCTCCGGCCCGCCAGACCCAGACGTACCTCCGCGGCCTGTTCGCCCAGCGCGGGCTCGAGCCCCGGCATCGGCTGGGGCAGAACTTCCTGATCGACCTGAACCTCCACGACCTGATCGCCGATACGGCGGGAGTCGGGCCGGGCGACCTGGTGCTGGAGGTGGGCACCGGCGCGGGGGCGCTCACGAGCCTGATGGCCGCCCGGGGCGCGGAGGTGCTGGCCGTCGAGGTCGACCCGGGGATGGCCGAGCTGGCGGGCGAGGCGACCGCCGGCGCGAACGTCCGGATCTTGAACCTCGACGCGCTGGCCGGCAAGCACGCGATCGAGCCCCGGGTGCTTGACGCCCTCCGCGAAGCGCGCGGGGAGTCGGGGGACCGGCCGTACAAGCTGGTGGCGAACCTGCCGTACAACATCGCCACGCCGTTGATTATGAACCTGCTCGTCGACGACGCGATCCGCCCCGAACTGATGGTCGTGACGATCCAGAAGGAGCTGGCCGAGCGAATGACGGCCGCGGCGGCGACGGCCGACCACGGCGCGCTCTCGGTGTTGATCCAGGCGCTGGCCGAGGTCGAGATCGCGCGGATCTTGCCGCCTTCGGTGTTCTGGCCGCGTCCCAAGGTGGATTCGGCCGTCGTGGCGATCCGCCCCCTGGCCGAGCGCCGGGCGGCCGTCGGCGACCTCGGGTGGTTCCATGGGGTCGTCCGCGAGGTGTTTTTGTACCGCCGCAAGAACCTTCGCCACGTCCTCTGCGGGCTCGACCGCGACCGCCTGAGCAAGCCCGACGTCGACGCCCTCCTCGAATCGCTGTCCCTCGACGGCCGGCTCCGCGCCGAGGCCCTCCAGGTCGACCAGTGGATCAGCCTGGCGAGGGCGCTTCAGGGCCGGTTGGGCGGGCAAGACGCATCATGAAATCGGCAATCGTCATCCCCTCTCCCCCCGGGAGCGGGGGGAACCCCACGTGTGGGGTCGGGCCGGCACGGCAAGCGTGTTCGGCACGAGATTCGGGACTCCTCGAAAGGCGTCGCCAAGCATCCTTCTCCCCCCGGGAGAAGGTGGTCGAAGACCGGATGAGGGTCGTGGGAGTCATGACGAGGCCCGGCTCGCGAGCGGCGTCCACCCCGAACCCCCATGCTTTGCATGCTTTGCAGTCCCGTCCCCCCTTGAGAAGCATGCAAAGCATGCAAAGCATGGTGCCGACTCAAGAGTGTTCGGCACGAGATTCGGGCCGCCCCCACAAGTGGGGTTCCCCCCGCTCCCGGGGGGGAGAGGGATGCTTGCAATGCTCCCCCGTCTGGCCTCGTCGCGGCCGGTCGCGTATTCTCGGAGGAGGGCGGACGAGCGTCCCTCGCCCCCTTGGATCGATCCCGCCTCTCCCTCCCGGGAGAAATCTGTTCAACCGACGGAGCCACTCATGATGATCGGACGACCGATTCGTGGAATGATCGGCGCGGCCGTGCTGGCGATCGCCGCGCAGCCTGGCGCGACCCCGGCCCGGGCCGACTCGCCGTTCCCCGACAAGAACCTCGAAGCCGCCGTCCGCGCGGTGTTGAAGCACGAGCCCAACGTCGAATTGACCGACGAGAAGCTTCGCAACGTGTACATCCTGGAAGCGCCCGGCAAGGAGATCAAGGACCTCACCGGCCTGGAAAAGTGCAAGAACCTGGCGCTGCTGCGGCTCTCGAAGAACCAGGTCGCCGATCTGAAGGCGATCCAGGATTTGAAGAATCTGGAGTCGCTCGATCTGGCCGACAACGCGATCGTCGACCTGGCGCCGCTGAAGGAGTTGAAGGGGCTCCAGTATCTGGAGCTGTCGAACAACAAAATCGTCGATCTGGCGCCGCTGGGGGGGCTTACGAGCTTGAGCGCGTTATACTTGGGCGGTAATCAGGTCAAGGACGTCGGTCCGCTCGCGCCGTTGGTGAAGCTCGCGTCGCTGTCGCTGGGCAAGAATCAAATCAAGGATGTGAGCGTGCTGGCGAAGCTCGAAAAACTATCGACGCTTGATCTCCGCGAGAATCAGATCGAGGACGTGGCCCCGCTGGCCAAGCAGACCGAGATCAAGCTGCTGCTGATCGAACGGAACCAGATCAGGGATCTTGCGCCCCTGGTCGAGGCCGCCAAGGCGGACGCCGCGGGCCCCAAGCTGTTCGCTCCCTATTTACGGCTTTATCTGGACGGCAATCCGCTGTCGGAGTCGAGCCGATCCGCCCAACTGGAGGCCCTCAAGGCGGCCGGCGTCCGCATTGAAGGGTGATTCATGACCGATTTCTTCGAGGCGGTTCGGGATCTCGACCCGTCCCGGGCGGCCGTTCTGGCGGTCGCCCTGGCCATCGCCTTCGGCTTTGAGTTCGTCAACGGCTTCCACGACACGGCCAACGCCGTGACGACGGTGATTTACACCCGGACGCTGCGGGCGACGCCGGCGGTCCTGTTCTCGGGGTTCTGCAACTTCCTGGGGGTGCTGCTGGGGGGGACGGCGATCGCCTTCAGCATCGTCCACCTGCTGCCGGTCGACCTGCTGATCGACGCCGCCTCGAAGTCGGCGGTCCTGATGGTCCTGTCGCTCCTGACCGCCGGCATCACCTGGAACCTGCTCACCTGGTGGCTGGGGATTCCGGTCTCCAGCTCGCACACCTTGATCGGCGCCATCGTCGGCGTCGGCCTGGCCAACGGCGCGATGAGCGGCGCGGGGCTGTTCTCGGGGGTGAACTGGGAGAAGGCCGGCGAGGTCGCCCTGGCGCTTTTGATCTCGCCGGTGATCGGCTTCGCGGCGGCGGGGGCCTTGCTGCTGGCGGCCAAGCGATGGGTCCGCGACCCCAAGTTGTACACGGCGCCTCCCGACGATCCCGACGACCGTCCCCCCTGGTGGATTCGGTTCTCGCTGTTGACCACCTGCGGCGGCGTCAGCGTGGCCCACGGCTCCAACGACGGCCAGAAGGGGATAGGCCTGATCATGCTCGTCCTGATCGGCCTGCTGCCGGCGGGCTTCGCGCTCGACCTGAACGCCGACCACGGCGCCGAGTCCGCCCGCGCCGCCGCCGTCCGGCTCAAGGCCGAACTCCAGGCGCGGGGGTCGTCGGCCTACCAGCCGGAGGTCGCGGAGCTGGACGCGATCGCGGCGCGGCTCGAAGGCAAGTCGATGCTCCGCGAGATCGGCCCCGACGACCGGATCAAGCTTCGGTCGGCCATCTTCCACCTCGACGAGCGTCTCGCGGCGTTCGAGCGCGTGGACGGCCCGGCCTGGGCCGGCGCCCTCGGCGGCCCTCGACGTCAGCTCCGGAGGGCGACCGAGTACGTCCCCTACTGGGTGGTGGTCGGCGTGGCGGTCTGCCTGGGGTTGGGCACGACCATCGGTTACCAGCGGATCGTCACGACCATCGCCGAAAAGATCGGCAAGTCGCACCTGACCTACGCCCAGGGCGCCAGCGCCGAAGTCGTGGCGATGGCGACGATCGGCCTGGCGAACCTCGTCGGCCTGCCCGTCAGCACCACCCAGGTTCTGTCGTCGGGCGTGGCCGGGACCATGTGGGCCAACAAGTCGGGGGTCCACCACGCCACCGCCCGCAACATCGTCCTGGCCTGGCTGCTCACCTTCCCCTGCTCCATGCTCGCCTCCGCCTGGATCTTCGCCTTCGGCCGACTGGCGCTGGGCTGAGGGGACGAGGACGAAAAGGGCTATCACTCCTTGACCGGCGACAGCCGGATCAGCAGGCCGCCGGCCGGGGCGAGGGGGGCGCGGAGGACGTCCCTGGACGACGCGTCCCTGGTCTCGTCGGCGAAGCGGTAAGGCGCCTTCAGGTCGTCGCGGTGGATCTCGGCCTTGAACCGGCCGGCTCCGAGGAAGGCGAGCGGGACTTCCAGGTCGCGGGCTTCCTCGCCTCCCATCGCGCCGACCCACCATTCGTCGTCGTGTCGGCGGGCCATGACGATCAGCTCGCCGACCTTGCCGACCAGGCATCGGGTGTCGTCCCAGGCGGTTGGGATCGACGCCAGGACCGGCAGCGCCGGGTTGCCGCGGTAGGCCGAGGGGTAGTCGGCCGCCATCGGCAGGTGGTTCTGGAACACGACGTAGGACGCCAGCATGCGGCAAGGCGTGCCGATGACCAGGGGGGCGTCGTTGCGGGGGTGGAAGTCCTCCAGCGGCACGCCCCGGAGCGAGCCCTGGTGGAAGTCGAGCGGTCCGGCGAGCATCCGCGTGAACGGCACGGTCAACTCGTATGCGGGCGTGATCCCTTGTTCGTCCCATTTGTCGTATTCGAGGTTCATCACCCCTTCGTGCGTGAACAGGTTCGGGTACGTACGCTCCAGGCCCGTCGGCGCCGCGACGCCGTGCAGCGTGACGGTCAGGTGGTTGGCGGCGGCGGTTTCGATCGCCCGCCGCAGGAACTTCACCATCTCCTGGTCGTCGCGGTCCATGAAGTCGAGCATCACCCCCTCGACGCCCCACGCGCGGTAGAGCGGGAAGGCCGTCTCCATGTGCGCCCTCGCCGCCTCCCAGTGCAGCCAGAGGCGGATCTTGACCCCCTTGGAGGCGGCGTACTTGATCACTTCGCGGAGGTCCAGGCCGTCGATCCCCTTGGTGACGCCGGCCCCCTCGTAGGGCACGATCGTACCGCCGTACCAGGCGATGTTGCCGACGCCGTCGAGCGAGTGGTACGGGATGCCGGCCTCGGCGCAGAAGTCGATGTAGTACTTGGCGGTCTCGGTGTTCAGCCCCATCGTGAACGGGACTTTCCCCGGCGCCTCGTAGAAGCCGTTCCACCAGGGGAACGTCGTCTTGCCCGGCTTGATCCAGGAGACGTCCGCCAGCGCGCGAGGGGCGTTGAGGTTGAGCATGAGGTCCGACTCGACGAGCCGTTCCACCTTGTCGGCGATCATCACCACCCGCCAGGGGGACCTGTGCGGCAGTCGGGCCCGAACCGCGACGTTCGGCTCGCCGGGTCGGGGCGACAGCCGAGAAACCAGGACGGCGCCCGCCCCCGCCCCCGCCTCAACGTCGCGCGCCAGATACATCCCCGCGTAATCAGTCAGGTCGGCCTCGGCCAATGCGATCCAGCCGGTCCCGGGCAGCTCGACGAGCATCGGCAGGCCGAGCAGCCACGCGCCGGGGATCTCGGTCACGGCCTTGTGCTGATACCGCCCCTCATGCGACGTCGTGAAGCCCTCCAGCGGCAGCATGACGGCGCGGGCGTCGGCGGGCAGGCGGAACCGCGTCCGGTCGCCGGCGACCGCCAGCTCCTTCCAACCCTCCTGGGCGGGGAACCGATACCGCAAGGCCGCGCCGTCGTCGTAGGCCCGAATCACGACCTCCCACCGCCGAGCCGGAGTGGACCGCTCGCGGAAGGCGACGACCGCCTCCGCGCAACGGTTGACGACCAGGCTCCGCTTGCCGGGGAACTGGGTGTACGTCTCGTCGATGGTCCGGGTCTTGACGCTCTCGATCTCCGAGTCGTCGCCCAGGTCCGGGCCGTCGACCAGGTCGACCCCCAGCCTCGACCGCGAGACGATGGGACGCCCCTGAAACGAGACCTCGAAAGCAGGCCGGCCCCCCTTGCCGTCGCCGCCTGCAAGCGTGATCTCGATCTGGACCCGCCCGTCGGGCGACGTCGCCCTGGCGGCGACCGGCCCCGTTTGGCCGAAGGCGGCCGTCGTGATCCCGAACGCGCAGAAACACAGGAACGCCGAAACCCGAGGCCGCATGCCCGATCTCCTCGTGGCGCCAAACGTGAAGAATGAGGTTCATCCGGCTGAAGCGCGCGCCGACGGGCGATGCATTTATGGATCGTTATC
>CALCIC010000909.1 GCA_937907405.1 uncultured Isosphaeraceae bacterium
GGTCAGCGTCCCCACCTGGTTGACCTTGATCAAGATCGCGTTGGCGGCCTTCGATGCGATACCCCGTTCGAGCCGGGCCGTCTGGGTCACGAACAGGTCGTCGCCGATCAACTGGACCGACTTCCCCAATCGCTCGGTGAGCGCCCGCCAGCCCTCCCAGTCGTCCTCGGCGAGCCCGTCCTCGATCGAGACGATCGGGTAGCGGTCGACCCATCGGGCCAGCAGCTCGACCATGTCGTCGCTGTTGAACGAGCGATGGCTCGCATCGGAGATTCGGTAGGTTTGAGTCGCCGGATTGAAGAAGTGGGTCGACGCGACATCCACCGCGATCGCCACGTCGCGGCCCGGTTCGAACCCGCAGGCGACCATCGCGTCCACCACGACCTCGAACGCCTGCTCGTTGTTCCGCAGCTTCGGGCCGTAGCCCCCTTCGTCCCCCACCAGGACCGACTCGGCGCCGATCTCGGCGAGCACGCCCCCCACGGCGCGGTACATCGCGACGATCATCTCCAGCGCGTGGCTGTAATTTTCGGCGCCGACGGGGATGATCAGCACGTCCTGGACGTCGAGGTTCCGCCCGGCGTGAAGCCCCCCCGAGATCATGTTGACCATCGGCAACGGCAGCGTCGGCTCGACCGCGATCGAGCCCCCCTGCTCCGCCTCGGCCTCGACGCGCCGTTTCCAAAGCCGGTTGAAGTGAACGAACAACTCCTCGCCCCGAACCGCCGCCGCCGCGTGGGCCGAGGCCAGCGAGACGCCCAGCAGCGCGTTCGCCCCCAGCCTCCCCTTGTTCGCCGTGCCGTCGACCGCGACGAGCGCCGCGTCGATCGCCGCCTGGTCGTCAAGGTCGATCCCCGCCACGGCGGGCGCGATCACCGATCGGACGTTCTCCACCGCCTTGCCGACCCCCAGACCGCCGTATCTCGACGAGCCGGCGTCGCGCAGCTCGATCGCCTCGTGCCGCCCTGTGCTCGCGCCCGAAGGGACGATGGCCCTCCCCAGCGCGCCGTTGGAGGCGGTCACGTCGACCTCGACCGTCGGCCGACCGCGCGAATCGAGCACCTGCCGAGCCTTGAGCGACTGGATTACCGCCATTCGTGGAAGCCTCTATCAAAATGCGCGATCCGCGCGAGTACCCGAAGAAAACGACAGCGTCCGAGAACCAGAGGTATGAGCCGAGGAAGGCAATACATCCACAGATTTACACAGATTAACGCAGATTTCAGAAAGGCGTGGACGATCGGGTGGATTCTTGCATTCTTCCTCATCGCTCTGATCTGCGTGAATCCGCGACATCCGTGGATGAGTTGCTTGACGATCATAGCGCCTGGTCGAGCGCCGCGAGCAAGCCTTCCCACGTTTCCGGCCGGCTCGCGAACAGGTCCAGCGCCGATCTCCGCGCGACGTCGCGTCCTCGGTCGTCCAGGTACTCGACGGGGCTCTTGCCGTCGACTCGCGCCAGCAGGCAGGCGGCCGTGTGCTCGATCGCCCGCCGGGTCAACTCGTCGCGCGGCCCGAGCCGATCCTCGACACGACCAAGATACGCGGTCCAGAAGGCGTCGAGAAGCGCCCGGTACCTCGACTCGTCGGCCGGGTCTTGCAAACCCTTGTGAATCCGCTTGAGCGCCAGGTGGCTGAGGAAGAAGCCGAGATCGAAGGCCGGGTCGCCCGCGTGGGCGCATTCGAAGTCGAGGAGGACGAGGCCGCCGCCGTGGACCAGAATGTTCTTGGGGCTGAAGTCGCCCAGGACCA
Source organism: uncultured Isosphaeraceae bacterium (assembly GCA_937907405.1). Taxonomy (GTDB): domain Bacteria; phylum Planctomycetota; class Planctomycetia; order Isosphaerales; family Isosphaeraceae; genus Paludisphaera. Next base: position 1,753 of record CALCIC010000909.1, read on the forward strand.
GCGTGCGCCGGTCTTCCGGCAGGTCGGTCATGGCCGCAATGAGCGCGTCGATCCGGTCGGCGGCCTCGGGGCGCGCCCGGGCCGTCGTCCGGTAGTAGGGGTCGACGCGCAGTTCGTCGAACAGACTCGTGTCGGCGAGCGTCGATTTCAACGCGGGATGGCGGGGCGCGTCGGCGTGGATCGTCCCCAGCAGCGTCCCAAGCTTCGAGGCGATCGCGGCGTCGGCCCGGCCTTCCATGAGAAGCGACTTCCAGGTCGTCGCATCCTCGGGGGCGCAGGTCATGGCGAAGAGGTATTCGGCGCGGTCGTCGAACAGGACCCCGGGGACGGTCCCTTCCGGGAGGATGTCGGCGAGGACGCCGAGCGTGGCGTGCTCGACCCAGATCCGGTCGAGCCGGGCGCGCCACTCGACGGCGACTCGGAGCCGCTCGCGGCACTGCTTGACGACGATCGGCGCGCGGCCCTCGACGTCGACCCGCAGCACCACGTTCGAGACCCCGCCGCTCAGCTCTCGCACCGCGACCCCGTCGTCCGGCGCGACTCGTCCGGTCGCGAGCAGGTATTCGATCGTGTTGTCGGCGGTCAATTCGCGCATGGGATCAAAGCAGGGTTTCCAGCAGCAGCTTGAGCTTGCGGACTTCGACCTCGCGACTGAACGGGTTCTCGATGCGGTCCAGAATCGCGACGGTCAGCGCGCGGTTGTAGCCGTGCCTCTGAAGTTGATTGACGATCCGGGCGTAATCGATCTGCCCCTGGCCGATCCGCACCTGGAACTCGCCGGGGTGCTTGCCGGTGTCGCGGAGGTGGATGTTCTGGACGTACGGATAGAGTTGATCGACGTCCGCTTCCTTGTGCGAGCCGTGCAGATAATGGCTGGGGTCGAGGGTCAGGCCCAGGCCCGGGACCGCCTTGCAGACCTGAAGCGCGACGGCGGGGTCGGCGAGGATGGAATCGCGATGGGTGAGCAGGGCGAGGACCAGGCCCTCGCGCGTCGCGGTCGCGGCAAGGCCCGAGAGTCGCGCGATCTCCTGATCGAGCGACGAGCCGGCCGGCGCGGCGGTCATGGTGATGACGGCGACGTTCAGGACCTTGGCGAACCGGCAGTGGCCGTCGAACCGCTTGCGGTGGATCGGATCGGACCAGTCCACGGGGCCGAAATCAAGGTACAGCGACGAGGGGATGAGCGCCGGGCCCTGTCGAAGCCGGAGCAACGCCGCTTCGGGGTCGTCGCCGACCTCCGAGGGACGCAGGTGCTCTCCGTCTTCCACGACCGCGAGTTCGAATTTGTCGAACTCCAATTCGGCGATCTGGCGAAGGGCGACTTCGAGCGGCTCCCTCGCGAAGCAGAGTGTGCTACAAGCTACGAACACCGGCGCTTCCTCCTTGTACCGTCTCGCCTCTGGCGTGAGTCAGAGATCCGCTTCATGAGGGCGGCCGCGTCCGAGTGGGACGGGTTCGGCGGAGCCGACCCCGTGGACGCGGGCCGCGGCCTTCTCCACACGGGGTCGAGTACGAACCCGCGCCACCCCGAGGCGGGAGCCTCGTCCTCCCGGCTCGGCGTCCCCGGGCGTTTCTCGGGCGGGACCGATCTTACCGCAGGGTGCGGTTTGATGGTAGGGCAGTAGCCGCCGGCGCCGGCGCCGTCGCGGCGGTCGGGGGCTTGTCGCGCGCGGCTGAGAGGTCGGATTCGCGGGCCGATCGGCCGAGCGCCGCGAGGCTGGGATGCTTGGCCCAGTGCGAATCGGCGAGCCGGGCGAAATCCGCGAACCGTTGCTCGCGATACGCTTGCAAGGCCGCCAAAAGCGCCCGCTGGGCGTTGACCCGCACGGCCTTGGGGGCAGCCTCGCCGACGACCTTGACGTCGTCGAGCCAGATCGTGCCGGCGGCCGTGGCCTCGAACCGCAGCCGAGCGGAGTCGAGCCCCCCCGGAGGGAGGTCGGAGGCCCGCACGGCCAGGGGCGTCCAGTCGCGCGGCACGACGATCTCGGAGCGTCGGACGTAAGGGCCCGTCGCGCTTTCCCCTTCGATCCAGACCCGGACGACCGTCTGGTCCTGGCCGCCTCGCAGATGGGCCTGGATCAGCATCGACGAGCCGGCGTTGGGAACGAACGCGCCGCTGACGACCGCCGCCGCCCCCCGAGTCGCCTCAAGCTTCAGGCTTCGCGCCCCCGCATGGGGGCGTTCGGCGTCGAGCGTCAATTTCGCGCCGGCTTCCTCAGCTTTGTCGAGCCGCCAGCCCCCGGGGATTGGATCGCCCTGGTTCGCCGCGTCGGAGGCCGCCGCCGCGGGCGCGGGGTCTTGCTCGAATCCCGGATTGAGCGGTTCGGCCTGCTCTCCCGCCCCCCCGCGATTGAGTCGCGCGAGCTGGTGCGACAGCTCCTCGTACTTGGCTTCCATGGAGGTGAGCACGGCTTCGGATGGATAAGGAGTCGCGTCGGCCAAGGTGATCCTGGGCGCGTCGACCCGGATCACCGAGACGCCGAAGGGGAGCAGGTCGATGACCAGTTGACGGCCGCCGGCGACCGCGCGAGGGGCCAGTCGGAGGTTGCGTCCCAGGTCCTCGACGGCGACGCCTTCCCTCACGTCGAGCAGGCCGGCCATCCGGATCGGATACGGGGTGTCGTTGGCGAATTCGAGGATCGTCCGTTCGCCGTCGCCGATCGACCGGACGACGACGCCCGAATTCTTTTTATCCGGCGGTCCAGGGGGAGCGGGTTCGGTTCGAGGGGGAAGGTGGGCGAGGACGTCGCCGAAGCGTCGGAGTCGGTCCTCGTGCCCGGCGACCGCCGCGGCCGAGAGAACGACCCAGTTCGCGTCGAGCGCCGCGACGGCGTGCGCCAGCGGCTCGTCGGCCGCGGCGTCGACCCCCAGCGGCAGCGACGACAGACGAAGGCGGGGCCGTCCCGGCCGAGGGTCTCCGATCGAGCCGGAGTCGTGGGCGTCCCCCTCCCCCTCGACGCCGAGCAGGAACCCACGATCGGCGAAGCCCGCGATCCTGTCGTCCAGATCGTGATGGGCGGCCAGATCGCGCGCCAGCGCGTCGGTCGACAGTTCGGCGCCGCGGAGCACCAGGGGGGCGCCCGGCCCCTTGGACCAGAGTTCCAGGTCGAGCCCGACGCTGCGCCAGGCCTGGCTGGGCGAAAGCCCCGCGAGGTCGACCCGCCTCGCCTCGGCGGCGGTGGGGCCGCCGTCGAGCGTCGGCGTCGCGACCGCGAGCACGGCGCCCGGCGAGGCCGCGCGAACGGCCGCCGCCAGTTCGTCGTAGAGCTGGGCGACCGCTCGGGAACGCCAGGTCAGCCAGGGCATCCGGCCCACCCCGGAGAGGTACTTGGAGCGAGCGGCGAAGCGATCGGGATCGGTCGTACTCAGGCCGGGGATCTGCTTGGCGACTTCCGGACCGAACGTCTCGTTGACGAATCGGGCGTAGGCGTCGTCGTCCATCCCGGTGTCGGGCGTCCCCAGCAGCGTCGGCCCGCGTCCCAATCGGATCAGCACGCCCGAGAATCCGGGGCCGTCGTCGCGCTTCGCCAGGCTCTCGACGATCCGCGCCTTCATCGCCTCGCGAACGCGGGGGTTCAGCGGGTGGTAGGCGGCGCCGTCGGCCAGGCCCTGGTGGTTGATCCGCGTCAGGCCCTGGTGAAGCGCCTCGGCCGAGTCGGGCGGGGGGAGGCCCGGCAACGCGTGCTTGCCGTCGAGATCGAGCTCCACCCAGGCCGTCTTCGCGTGGCGATGGAGGATCCGGAGCGCCAGGTCCAGGCGGTCCGGCCCGGTCGCGTCCTCGAAAAGCTGGCCCGACAGTCCGCGACGGCCGACCCGATCGCCCAGCCGCTCCGGCAGGACGACGAGCGCGCCGCCGCACGACGCGAGGTAGCTCTCAAGGTTGACGGCCGTCGCCAGGGGGTCGTTCAATCCCGGCTCGCCGACCCCCCCGAATCGGTCCAGGGCGTTCGGTCCGGCGAGCAGCACGCCGACGCCCCGGCCGGGGGGCGAGGGCCGGGGCTGGCTCGGCCTCGGGGCGGTCGTCGGGTCGAGCTCGGCCAGCTTGACGGCGCCGACGCGGACGTCCGACGATGCGGAGCGATTGACCAGGATCAACACCGGCTCGGTCGCGCCGGGCCAGAACGTCCAGTTGAAGGTCGTCGCCGGACCCGAACTGAGGGCCGGAGGGCCGCTGCCGCAGGCGTCGAGCAAGAGGCGGGGCGCCCGGTCGCGCGATCCCGGATCGATGAGCGCGACCCCGACCGCCGACGGGTCTCCCCCGGCGATCGACACCGAGATCCGATGGGGCTTCTCGGGATGCGCGACGTGGAGCCCCACGGCCGACCACGCGAGGCCCGTCGAGTCCCCCGCCCCCAGGCTCGCCGGCTCGGACCCGGCCCGGGTGATGAAGCTCCTCAGCCGCTCTCGCTCCTTCTCCCGACGGACGGCCTCGACGAGGATTTCGCCGGGGACCTCCCAGGACGAGCCCTCCGCCGACGCCGGCGACCTTCCCCAGGCCGAGAACCTCGAATTGCGGATCCGGCTCAGATCCAGGGAATCGACCTCGACCGCCCGGGGATGCGCCTCGTTCGACAGCACGGCCCCGGTCTTGATCGCGGGGTCGACGACCGTGAGCACGACGCGCCGCGAGGCCGTCCCCGTGAAGGAGGCCCCCTTGCGGCGTCGGATCAACCGACCGATCCGCGACCCGTCGTGGGCGCCGACGGCCTCCCAGACCGCTTGAAGTTCAAGAACATACGTTCCTTCCTTCTGGGGCGCGGGCACCGACCAAAGCCGCGAGGGGGGAGTGGAACGATTGACCGGGACGACGTCGCGCTCCTCGAACCGCCACACGGCGTCTTGCTCGCCGATCGGCCGGAGCTCGGCCGTCGTCCTGACGGTGACCTCGGTCGCGTCGGGATGGAGGATGTTGTAGCCGATGGAGACCGGGACCTCGACGCTCGGCGGCGACACCCCTTGCCCGGCCCCGGGGCCGAAGTCGACGATCAGGGCGTCCCAGGGAAGGCGTTCCACTCTCAGGCTCAGCGGCACGGGCGCCGCGACCTGCTGGGGACGTTCGAGGATCGCGGCGATCGGCAGCCGGACGACCTCGTCCCCGCGACGCGCGATCAGCTCGCCGCCGAGGCCCGACTCGATCCGGGCCCTGATCCGCCCGGCCGGCTCGATCCCGAGCCGGAGCTTGCCTGCGCCGTCGACCGTGGGGACGAAACCATCGCGATTCGACGGATCGACGAGCGGCCACGCGACGGCCTCGACGACGCGGCCGTCGGCCAGTTCCATCGACAGCTCGGGCGGGCCGCCGGGCGGCGGGGCGCCGTCCTGGGCCGGAACGCTCCAGCTCAGCTCCACAGTGAGCGCGACGCGTTCCGTCGCCGAGCCCTCGGCGCGCGCGACGGGGCCCGGAGTCCCGATGATGGACGTCAACAGAAACACCAGGACTTCGCGCCATCCCTTGCGCATGAGCCCTTCGCAGCTCCTCCGCTTGGATCAAGTTCCATCCTTCGAGGACCGTCCGCGGCGTCCTGCCTCGGGAACGATCTCGACCTCGACCGGCTGATGCAGCCCAACCGTGCGCGGAACGCGTCGTGGCGGGGCCTCGAGAAGAAATGCAGCGGATTCATGGATCAGCCGGAAATCGGCGGTACTACAACCGAAAACCGCGAATCCGGCAAGACCGGGATCGCCGATTACGCGGAAACGCCGGGACGGAGTGCGTTTCGGACTCCAGCAGGACGAGTGACATCGCGGCCGGCGTGTGGCAGAATCCGAGTCGCACTCGTCGCGCAAGACCCGCCGTCGCGCGCATCCCTTCTCCCCCCGGGAGCGGGGGGAGAGGGGAACGATTGTCGATGTCATGATGTCAATGCGGCGCATGTGCAGTCCGCGTCAACCGTCCGTAAAGATGCCCACAACGCCCAGCGCGAGAAGGTTCACGATCATGACTCACCGGCTTCGACGACTTATCCCATTCGCCTCGGCGCTGCTGATCTCCCTGGCCGCTTCCATCCCGGCCGGCGCGGAGGAGCGGCCGAACTTCGTGTTCCTGTACGCCGACGACATGACGTATGCGGTGGTCCATGCGCTGGGGAACTCGGAGATCCAGACGCCGAACCTCGATCGCCTGGTCCGTCGCGGCACGACCTTCACTCACGCCTACAACCAGGGGGGATTCCATGGCGCGATCTGCGTGGCGAGCCGGGCCATGCTCTTGACCGGCCGTTATCTGTGGCACGCCCGCGATTACGACCAGCAGTTTCAGAAGCGGACGAAGACGGTGACCCTCTGGCCCGAACGCCTGAAGGCCGCCGGCTACGACACCTCCATGACCGGCAAATGGCACTGTCCGCTGCCCGTGAAATCGGTCTTCGACACGGTCGCCCACCATCGGCCGGGGGGCATGCCCCGGACCGTCGCGCAGTCGTACGACCGACCGCGCGACGACAGGCCCGACACGTGGACCGCGTGGGACGAGTCGCTCGGCGGCTACTGGGAAGGGGGCCGACACTGGTCCGCCGTCGCGGCCGACGACGCCTGCGCGTTCCTCAAGGCGGCGGAGGCGCGACCGAACCCGTTCTTCCTCTACATCGCCTTCAACGCGCCGCACGACCCCCGGCAGTCGCCCAAATCGTTCGTCGATCGCTACCCGGTGGAGAACATCACGCTGCCCGCGAGCTTCCTGCCGGAGTATCCCTGGAAGGACCGGATCGGCTGCAAGCCCGATCTTCGCGACGAGGCGCTCGCGCCGTTCCCTCGGACCGAACATGCGGTCAAGGTCCACCGTCGCGAGTACTACGCGATCATCACCCATCTGGACGAGCAGATCGGCCGCATCATCGATGCGGTCGACAGGAGTCCCGAGGCCGCGAACACGTACATCTTCTTCACGGCCGACCACGGGCTGTCCGTCGGCAACCATGGTTTGATCGGCAAGCAGAGCCTGTTCGATCACAGCGTCCGCGTGCCGTTCATCGCCGTCGGGCCGAAGTTCGCCGCCGACAAGCGGATCGACGCCCCGATCTACCTGCAAGACGTCGCGCCGACCACCCTGGAACTGGCCGGCGCGCCGATCCCCGCCGAGATCCAGTTCAAGAGCCTGTTGCCCCTCGCCGAGGGCCGCGAAGCCGTCCATTACGACGCGATCTACGGCGCTTACATGGACTTCCAGCGCAGCGTCACCCAGGACGGCTACAAGCTGATCCTCTACCCCGAAGTCCCGAAGGCCCTGTTGTTCAACCTCGCCGCCGATCCCGACGAAATCCACGACCTTTCGGACGACCCGGCCCAGAAGCAGCGGATCACCCGCCTGTTCCGCCGCCTGACCGCCCTGCAACCCGAGACCGGCGACAAACTCGACCTGGCGTCGAAGTTCCCCCGGCTGACCGCGGACGCGGAGTAGCGCGATTTCCAATTGCTGCGGACCTATCCGAATCCGAATACAAGCCCGACGCGCAAGAGGAAATTGCATATAGGTTGTAAATAGATATCTTGAAAGGAGTTCGCGCCCGT
>CALCIC010000910.1 GCA_937907405.1 uncultured Isosphaeraceae bacterium
ATCGCCGTATCGACGACTCTCTCGGGCGTCCTCAAGGGGACCGGGTCGGGGTTCGCAGCCGCGACGGCCGGCACGGACTACGTCTCGCCATCCGGCCTGACGTCCGCCTTGGCCGGCTACGTCGACCTCGCGTCGGCCCAGACGATCGCCGGAACCAAGACATTCACCGCCGGCCTCTCCGCCGGCAACATGACGATCGGCGCCGTCGGCGGCGGCCCCATCACGGGATCGCTCAATGCGAGTTCGGCGGGTGTCGTGCTCGCTATGGTGGGCGACCAATACGGATCGGTCACGATCTCGCTAACAAACCGAAACGGCGCGAACGGGGTAACCCTCGAGACCGACAACGCGACGGCCGACCTGTGCGACTTGATTTTTACGACGTCGTCGACGAAGCTTCAACCAATGGCCTTTCGAATTGAAGCGAGGGGTTCCGAGACGGCGAGCGGCGGAAAGTCGTTGCAGATCGGCACGGCCTTCGGCACGGACGGATCGTCGCTGCCCCACTTTCGACCGACGCTTGAGTCGGGTTTCGATCAATCCGCGTTTTTCGGCGCCACGCTGTTAGCCCCAGCTTCGCTTCGGACTTCTCTTTTGGGCGGGACGGCCCCAGCCGCCGCAACGCTCGACTTGCGGGGCTCGCTCCGACTCCAGACCTCGGCGGTCTCGGCGACTTCCCATACGTTTACCTTGGAAGATTTCGCGGTCGGGTTCACGACTACGGGATCAGCCAAGACCGCGACGCTTCCGGCCTCGGCCCCGATCGGCCAGGTCTTCGAGGCGTCCGACTTCGCCGGGGACGCGTCGTCGAACAACATCACGATCAACGCCCCGTCCGGGGGGTCGATCAACGGAGCACCATCGGCGGTCATCAATGTTGACTACGGCTCGATCGCTGTCAAATCGATGGGTTCCGATCACTTCATCATCATCGGGAGAGTCTGATTTGGCCATCCAGCACACCACCGCAAGCCCCTACGGCACGTCGGACGTCGCCTCCTACAGCTTCAACTCCCAGTTCGCCATCGATCTGACGCGTAAACGCATCTACATCCTCGTATTGCGTTACGAAAACGCAGCGGCGGCGGCGGCGGGGAAGCAGCCCCTCGAGTCGATCCCGTACACGATCCAGGGTGCGGCGTTCGATTCCTACGTCGCGGCCAACCTCGGCGTCTACCAATCGCTGGCTTCGGCGATCGAGACCTACATTTTGACCCGGCCCGAATACGAGGGAGGTTCCGTGGTCGATTAGGGCCGCCCGGCCGCTCGGGGTATCTCTACTGTAGACGCCGCCACATGCATCCAACCGCAGGACTCTTACGTGGAAACCGAACTGATCAAAGCCATCCCGTCGGGCGGCTCTCTCGTCATCTTCGTGATCGTGGTCATGATCCTGACCCGCCAGAACCAGCAGGTGGTCGCCGCCTTCCAGCAGCAGATCCAGAACCTCACGGACACGATCTTCAAGGTCCAGATGGACACGTCCAAAGCCCTCAACGAGTTGACGACGGCCGTGCGTGAACTCCAAATTCGGACTAAGATATGAACGAACGTACAGAAATCAACATGATGGCCAGAGCCCTCCGAGAGGGTTGGATCTCCGACGACGAGAAGCGGGCGGCGGTGCTCCAAACGCTCTACGACATCGCCCTCAACGAAAAGGGATACGAGCGTAACCGCATGGCGGCGATCAAAGGGATTTTGGCGGCCGAGCGTGTGGCGCAGGGCTGGGCCGACGTCGAGTTGAAGGAAAAGATGCTCGACGGCGGTGGGAATGTAAACATATTGGCGGTCGTCAATGAATTGCAATCGGCGATTGGAAGCCCAAACCTTCCTCGCGAACTTCCTGGCCCGCTGTCGGAATGACGTGCGGTTGTTCAATGATGTGTTTATGCGTGGCTTGCCGCTTTGGAGCGGGGAGGGCTCAGGCTGGGAGGGCCAGCTTGAGTGGTGCAAGGCCGTCGAGAACTATAGGGAGGTCGTGCTCGCCACGGGAAACAACCTCGGGAAATCTACGTGGTGTTCACAAGTATTGATTCCTTGGTGGGCGATCACCCGGCCCGGTAGTCTCGTGGTTACAACCGCACCGAGCCAAAACCTGATCGCCCAGAACACCTGGGTCGGACTCAAGCGGGCTCTTGAAGGCTACACCTTCGGGGGCGTCAAGCACCAGCCGATCGTCCCGCTCGGGGCTAAAATCTCCTCCGGAATGGCGTCGCCGGCCACGGTCGACCTGCCGAACTCGAGCCGAATCGTCGGCTTATCCACGACAACCACCGAGCGGTTGTCCGGCCTGCACAATCCCAACCTACTCGTCGTCGTGGAGGAGGCCTCCGGAGTGTCGGACGCCATCTGGGAGGCGATCGACGGATTAGGACATGAGAAACTCGTCGTGCTTGGCAACCCCCTCAGCCAGGGGACCGGATTCCACCGGAGATACCTCCAAGGTTTGCGAGACGCCGCCTGCAACCTGCCGCCAGAGCAGTCAGCCAAGTCGATCAGGGTTCCCTCGTACGCCAGTCCTCACGCCCATCTAGCCAAGAGCCCGTGGGGCATCGCCGACAAGACCTGGCTTGACTCCATGCGGAGGCAGCACGGCGAACACTCGCTTTGGTGGACCGCCCATATCGACGCCCGCTTTCCCGAAGAAAACGCCGAAGTCCTCATCAAGCAGGAGCACCTCTCGCGGGCGACCTCAGAGAGCATCGCCGAATCGGCCGCGGCATGGCGGCGGGCGGGCAAAGGGGGCAAGGTCAGGATCGCCTGCGACGTTTCCGAAGGCGTGGGGGCGGCTCGGACCGTCCTCGTGGTCCGGGACGACGTGGGCTTTATCGAGTTGCTCGCCGATAAAAACATGGACCTAAACTCCACCGCCGAGCGGATCGCCTCGTTGAAGCACAAATACAGGGTCAACGACAACTTCGTCTCGTTCGACGCGGGAGGGTCGGTCGGATCGCGGATGAAGGCCGCCCTGATCGCCCAACGGATCAACGCCGTCGAATACTTCGGAGGCCACTCGACGGCCTCGTTCGCTCCTAACTACTCGAACATGCGGACGGCCGCGGCCTGCGCCTTCGCCCGGCGGCTGGACCCCGAGGCGATTCTTCCGGGCCTCGAGCAGGGGGCCCCCTTCCACCTTGCTTGCGGGGCATCGCTCGGGCCCGTGCTTCAAGAGCTTGAGGGTATTCAGGGTCAATTAGACGGCGACAAGTATCGGCTTCAGCCCAAGGATGATTTCGCCGCCGCCCTGGGCCGTTCGCCCGACTTCGCCGACGCGGTTGGCCAGTCTTTCTGGATGGAAGCCCGCACTGGCAAATTCTCATATTAGACCTCCCTGTTCCAAAGCGAGAGCCCATGCCGACCGACGCACCGCCCCCCGCCCGCGACCCCGAGACTCCGCTCGAACGGGCGATTGAAGCCGAAATTTGCAGCGGCCTGCCGAACGAGCAGAAGCGACTCGAGCGGGACCTCCGCGTGCTCGAGTATTTCAACCTCGAAGGGCACCGGCATCTTCCGTACGAGCATGAGTGCCACAGAAAGACGCACCCGCTCACCCGTCGGACGATCGAGATATTGACCTCCTTGACATATTCTCATCCTCCCACTCGTGAGATTCTTGACGACGAAGAGTCGAACGCCCTCCTGACCGAAGTCTTGAAGGACAACGACGCCGACGGATTGCTGGACCAAGCGGACGAAATGGCCATGCTCCTCGGCCTGTCCGCCGTCTACGCGGCGCCCACCTCGGACGGCCTCAAACCCATCAAGCTGTACACATACGACGGGTCTCAACTGGCGACCTACGCCGATCCGGACGACGTCACCAGAATCGCCCACGTGGTCGTCATTTCTCGCCACGACGAGCAGACCAGGTACGACTGGTGGAGCAAGGATTTCCGACGGGTTTACGTCACCGCCAAGGCTCAGACCGGGTACAGAACTTCGGGCGGACGCACGGCGAGATTCCGCGAGGACCTGTCGCACTCAAACGTGGTGGGCCGGCTCCCGTTCGCGTTCTTCCACGCCAGGAGGCCGACCGGAGAGGAGCGGTGCGACGGCCTGGGCGACTGGCTCGCCAACTACAATTGCTCAATCGATCATACGTTGTACGAGCAGGCTTTGGCCGTCCGTCATTTCTACTTGCCGAGAGCCTGGGTCCAGAACGCCCCGGCGGATTGGCAGCCGACGACCAGTCGCGATGGTGAATACATGCGGTTGCCCGAGAGCATGGTCTCGACCTCGAGCCCGTCGGTCACGGCCTCGGTCGGCTTTCTTCAGGCGAATCTTGATATCGAGCAAGGGGTCCTCAACACCGAGTCGTTGATCGAGACGGCTTTGGCCGGAATCGGCGTGCCCAAGAGCCTCTACTCGTTGGATTCCGCGAGTTTCGCTTCGGGCGACGCCATCACGGCCGAGAGGCAACCGCTAATCGACCGCACGCTCAAACGGCGGCAGTTGCTCAACGCGAGCGAAACGGAACTTGCCGAGTGCATTTTGGCGGTCGCCGGGGCCTGGTACGGAATCGCAGAGTATAAGAAGGCGGGACTCGGCGGAGTCAACCTGGCGGTCCGCTGGCCTTCGCTCCAATCCGAGTCGGAACTGGCGGCCCAGGACTCCAAGGATTTGGAGCAGGGAGTGTCCTCCTTGGTCGACGTCGTCCAACGCCGATACGGCCTCTCTCCCGAGGAAGCCCTGGCCCACCTAGTCCGCGTCAAGGAAGACTCCGCCAAACTCGCCGCCCTCGGAATTTCGACGACGACCGCGGTGTAAATCTACTATGACCACCACATATTCAAGGATCATGCATGTCTGAAGATGTGAACGTGAACGCCGAGGCGGCCAAGTACCGCAAGCACCGGAACGCCTACAAGGCGAAGGCGACGGCCCTCGAGACGCAGATGGCCGAGCTTAACGACGCCAAGGAAGCGGTCGATAAGCAACTGGCCGAACTGAAGGCCTCGATCGAACAAACTCCGACTCGCGAGGCCGCCCGAATCGCCGAGTTGGAGGGCCAGATCCGCACCCGGACGCACCGCGACGCCTTCAACGCCGCCGCCGCCGGCAAGATCAAGCCCGAAGCCCTCGACGCGGCCTGGAAGCTCAGCGACTGGAAACCCGACTCTGACGAAGTCGACGCCGAATCACTCAGCCAGACGATCGCGGGGCTCGTCGAGTCTCACTCGTTCCTGGCGGCCTCGGACGAGGCCACGCCCGAGGTGGATGCCTCAAGTCCCCCGCCAGGTGGGTTATCCAGGCTGTCCGGCCCAGTCCCCAACCAAGGACGCATGCCGGCCGTGAAAGACTCCAAGACCGCACCTCCGAAGATCTTCAAGCTCTGAAGCTTCGAATAAGGACATAAGCAGTGGCCAACACCATCGTCAGTTCCGAGATCTGGAACGCCCAGCTCCTATCGACCATCACGCCCATCAACGTGGCGGTCCAACTCACCCACGAAGCCTATACCGAGGACGTCGTCGCCGGCGGCTCCAAGGTCCACGTCATTACGCCCGGCGCCGTGTCCGTCGTCGATTACGTCAAGGGCACGGACATGTCCCTCGGTTCCATCACCGATACGGATGAATACATCCAGATCAACAAGTCCCTCGCGTGGAACTTCCCGGTCGACTCGATCGATCGCGTCCAGGCCAACCCCAACACCGTCGCGACCTACGGCCAGCAGGCGGGCAAGGCCCTCAGCCGCAGCGTCGACACCTACATCTTCAGCACCTACAGCCAGGCTAACTCGGGGAACAAAATCACCGGGGCGTCCTCGGCGGCCTTGAAGATCGCGGGCGCCGCGGCCGAAACCAGCCCCTATGAGCTTTTGGTCGACGCGGGTGTAAAGCTCACGACTTTGGACGTGCCGCTGGACGGCCGGTTCGTGGTCGTCAGTCCGTTCGTCCTGGGCGTCTTGCTCAAGGACACGACCCGTTTTGTGCGGGCCTCGGCCTTGGGCGACATGGTTGTGACGAGCGGCCGGTTCGGGACCAAGGCCAACGCCACGCCGGGCTTCGTCGGCCAGATCGCCGGCTTCGACGTTTACGTCTCCGCCAACGTCCCTTCGGCTTCCGCCGGCGCCAACACCTACATGGTTTTCGGCCAGGGCCAGCCCATTTCGTTCATCAACCAGTTCTCGACCGTCGAGGCGGTCCCGAATACGCTCCAGTTCGGCCAGATCCTCAAGGGCCTGCTCCTCTGCGGGGCCAAGGTTTTTGCGGAAGACGCCAAGCGGCTCGGTTCGATTTACGTCGTGAACAGCCCCGTCGCCAGCTAATCTTCGGCCCTCCTCGTTTTTTGGAGCGGGGAGGGCGCTCTCTTCGTCGCACAGAGGTGACGCGTGCTCGAAATCCAGCGAATGTCCGGTTTGGCCGGCTCCACGGAGACGATTCAGCTCCAGCGGCGCTCCTCCACGGGCGCCTACGTAGCGGACTCGGGCACGTACACTGGCGACGAATCGCTGACCTGCGTCGTCTGGCCGGGCGAGGACCGTGCGGCGTCCGCCACTCTGCCCGCCTCCTGGAACGACGGGCCGACTGGCAAAATCAGCATAGAGTTCCCTCTTGATGTGATGGGCGACCTGGCGATCGGCCGCTACCAGGGCGTCGTGCAACTGGCCGACTCGTCCACCTTGCTGGCCGCCTTCGCCCTCGTCGTGGTCGCCGGCCCCGGAAGCGCCGAGGCCCCCAAGGTCTACGGCACGTATCAAGATTTGTTGGATGAACTCCCCTGGCTGACCCAACTGCAATCCGACGCCAACGACCAAACAGGCTTCGCCGATGCGAGGCGGGAGGCCCGGAATTGGCTGGACGGCGTGATTTTGTCGGCGGTCCCCACGTGTGAACGCTACTTCAGAAGCTGGGATCGTGGTTGGGACTGGAGCTTCGGAAACTCGGCCGAGACCAACGTCGAGATCGCCGACGCCCTGGCCGACGACAAGCTCATGACGGCTTCGCCGAGCGGGTTGCGGCTCGTGCGGGCGGCGACGTACCGGGCCCTGTCCACGATCCTTCGCAGGTGCGCCGGGCAAAAGGCCGCCGGCGACCTGATGTCCCTTTCAAGCTACTACCGCGGGTTGTCCGAGTCGACGGTCGTCTGCTGCGTCGCCGAGATCGACACCGACGGGGACGGCAGGCCGAACTATGTGGTCCGGCTCGGACGCACGTCCACCAAGTGACCACCTCCCTGTTCCAAAGCGAGATTGAAGAGTGCTTCCGGGATTGCCTAATGGAATTCGAGCCAAGGTTTACCGGCGGATCGTCGACCAGCTTCGCACGGACCCGGTGTTGTCGTCCGTCGTCCGCCACTGGAACACTTTCCAAGGCCGGCAGGCCGACTCGGTCCCGTCAACGCCCGACCAGGTCGCCGTCCAACTGATCCCGCGGCTCGGTCCCACTTCCTGGGCCTCGGCCGACTCCCACCGCGGGGCCATTGTGGTTCAGGTCGAAATGTGGACGCCGGGCGGCCGGATCGGGGCGGTGGACGCCGAGGACGCCCTCGATTTGTGGGAAGCGTTTGAGAATGCGATTTATCCCTGGGGCGAACAGGCCAAGCGGCAGGACTTCGAGCAGGACCTTCGCGACCTCGGTTGCGTCACCGGCCAGATTCTCTTCCAGCAGCCAGCCCAGATCACATCGGTCGACGACGACGGCTTCTATTTGCTCGGATCAATGACGGTCGAAATTCAACGGCAGCTAGACGCCTAGACATAGAGGAATCAGAGAATGGCTCGCGAGTTTTGCCTCATCACCCAAGAGACCGCATTCGGCGTGCCCACTCCGGTCGCCGACCGCGTGCTCGGGACCAATGCCTGGTATCTTCGACTGACCGCCGACAATGCTTTTTCGATGGCGGCGACGCCGGTCGTGCAGAAGCTGCCCTACGGCGGCGGCGTCTCGACCAGTTATTGTTCATACTCTGATTCGGTGAGCTGTACGGGCTCGCTCCAGGGCGAGTGCTACTCGGGCTCGTTCACCAAGTTTCTGCTTGACCTGGCCCTGACGCAGGTGAACGCCGGCCGGACGACCCCCTGGGTCACCACCGACGCCGACTACCTCATGCCGCCCCTCGATTTGGCGTCCATGTCCGTGTACCACGGAGTGCAATTTCCAGACGGAACAATCCAGCGGAAGCTGTACAACGGCGTCAAAATCCAACAGTTTTCGATGTCCGCCAGCCGCCAGGATCCCATCTTCAAGTTCAACGCATCTTTGATCGGAATCCGCGACGACCTCAACGCGGCAGGCGCCGCAGCCGGAACTCCGGGGACCGTAGACGCCACCGAGTTTCCAGAGCCCGGCGACGCGGACATGCCGGGATGCTCGGCGTGGCTGTTCTCCCACGTCAGCGCGGGCGGCCTCAAAATCGCGACTACGAGGACCCAATACGGCTCGGTCTCACTGAACGTCGCCAACCAGATCGCCGCCAACAGCTTCGAATCAAAATATTTGCAGCTTGCGAGATTCTGCGGCCGGTCGACCACTACGCAGGTCTCCCTCCGGCTGAAGGCGTCGCCCGACGACCTGGCGACCTATAAGGCCCAGACGTCCATGGCCTCTCAGATCAAGCTCGACAACGGCTCGATCACCTTGACTCTCGACATGCCGACCACGAAGTGGGATACGGTCGCCCGCGACCTCAAACTGGCCGACGAGTTCCTCCTAAATGGGACACTCGCCGCATTTTATGGTGCGACCGCCGGGACCGACGTCACGGTGGCGGCCGGGACCCACGCCTAACGTGCAACGCACCTCGTTCGTCCTCACCTGGCCGACGCCCCACGGCGACAGTCCTGGCTACTGGGATCTGGCCGCCGAGATCGTGTTACGCGTCAAGGACGACGAACTCGCTCGGGGACTGAACCGGTACGGCAAGCCCCTGCCTGGGGTCAAAGCGAAGACGCGACGGTATCGGCGATCAGCCATGACGCCCAACGGACGCGGCGACGGGCCGTACCTGATGCCCGGCCGAGCCCTCAGTCGGACTCGTTCGCTGCTCGCCGCCAAGGGCCGCAAGAACGGGGTGCTCGTCTGGTGGCGGTTCGACATCTGGACGGGTGGAGAGTGGGGGAGGATTCTTCGTTATCACGCTCTGCGTGGCAAAAACTATGACGTCATCGGCCTGAGTCCGGCCGGGATCGCTCGAGTGCGGGCTGAAGCCGACAGGCGTTGGCAGTCCGGAGAGGCCGCCCTCCAGATCGGAAGAGCACACGTCTGAACTCCAGTCACCTTGTAATCTCGTATGCC
>CALCIC010000911.1 GCA_937907405.1 uncultured Isosphaeraceae bacterium
CTGTCGGGTTTCAAGCAATGATCAAAACAAGATGACGCGAGCATGCCTTCTCCCTCCGGGAGAAGGTGGCCGGGACGGCCGGATGAGGGGCGTGGGATTTCGAGATCGACCTCGCGGGAATCCCAATCCGCGGTGACTCCGACGACCCTCATCCGCCCTTCGGGCACCTTCTCCCGAGGGGAGAAGGGAATTCGGCCCTCGCCCCAGGTGCGATCTGGCGGCCGCCCGACCGGCAAGCGTCAGGTCGTCGGCTCGCGCCACGACTACTTGGGGATTCCCTTCAGGTCTTCCGGCAGGTCGTCGCGGTCGCCCTTGCGGAACTCCGCGAGGATCTTCGCCAGTTCCTCTACGCGCGCCGGCTCCTTGTCGGCGAGGTCCGTCTTTTCGTACGGGTCGTTCGCCAGGTGGTAGAGTTCGCGCTTGCCGTTCTTCTTGAAGGCGATCAGCTTCCAGCCGTCGCGGAGGACCGCCTGGCCGGAGGGGTGGGCGATGTAGATGGAGCGAGGCGCCGGCTTCTCGACGGCCCCGGTCAAGAGAGGCCAGACGTCTTGGCCGTCCCAGCGCGGGTCTTGCTTCGGCTCGTAGCCGGCGAGCTTTGCGAGCGTCGGGGTCCAATCGACGGCGTGCAAGGGCGCGGTCAGCTTGCGAGCCGCCAGTTTGCCGGGCCAGTTGACGAAGGCGGCGACCCGGAACCCCCCCTCGTAGAGCTGGTTCTTGAAGCCTCGGAGCGGCAGGTTGCTGCTGAGGACGGGCGTGGGCGGCACGGTCCCGGTGTATGGGTTGCCGCCGCCGGCGAGCCCGCCGTTGTCGGACGTGAAGATCACCAGGGTGTCGTCGCGCTGGCCCGTCTCGTCGAGGGCCGCCACGAGCCGGCCGACCTGGGCGTCGAGCTGGGAGACGAACGCGGCGAACCGCTGGTACGACTCGTTTTTGACCGGGTCGTCGTAGAATTTCTTGTCCGCGTAAGGCTTCTTGTATTCCGGGGGCGTGTCGATCGGAATGTGGACCGCCTGGAACGGGACGTAGACGAACCAGGGCGCCTTCCGCTCCTTGATCCAGGCGATCGCCTGTCTGGCGACGAGTTCGGTGGCGTTGCCCTCCTCGTCGAGGATCTTGCCGTCGCGGTGCCAGGTGCGCTCGTAGACGCCGGGGCGGTACTTGTGGGTCCACGGGTCGACGGCCCCCGTGAGCGAGCCGTAGCTCGCATCGAACCCGTAATGGTTCGGCGACCACTCCGGGCGCGACCCCAGGTGCCACTTGCCGGCGAGATGCGTCGCGTAGCCGGCCGACTTCAGCATCGAGGCCAGCGTCTCGGTCCCCGGCGGGTAGACGCGGAGATTGCTGGGGGCCAGCGCGTGCGGCCCGAACCGGCCGGGGTATCGGCCGCTCAGCAGCGCCGCGCGGGTCGGCGTGCAGACCGGCTGGACGTAATGCCTGTCAAGTTCGACCCCGGTCCGGACGAACTTGTCGATGTTCGGCGTCTGGATCTCAGAGCCGTGGTATCCCACGTCCCCCCAGCCGAGGTCGTCGGCGACGATCAGCAGGATGTTGGGCCGTTTCGGCCCTTCTTCGTCCGCCAGGGCCGCCGACGTCCCGATCGTCCCAACCGTCGCCAGACCCGCGACGACGACCAAGCAAAACACGCGTTGCATCATGATCGAAATCCTCCCCGTGTCGTGATACGACCCGACCGTCCCGCCGTCAATATCCCTGGGGGAAGATCGCCTTGCGGTCTTCGCCAGCGCCTTCATTCAGGCCCGGCTTGCCCTTATAGTGCAAGGCGATGATCGTATCGCCGGCGGCGATGGAGCCGGCGATCTTACTCTTCGATCGATGGAAAGGGCTGGGAATGCGCCTCGATACGCAATTACGGTGTTGGCGGGGACTGGTTCCGGGGTTGATGGTCGCGACGGCGGCGACCGTGGCGGGGGGCTTCGCCCGCGCCGACGTCAAGCTGCCGGCGATCTTCAGCGATCACATGGTCCTCCAGCGCGATCAGAAGGACCGCGTCTGGGGTTGGGCCGAGCCGGGCGAGGACGTGACCGTTACGATCCACGGTCAATCCAAGACCGCCAAGGCGGACGCCGACGGCAAGTGGCAGGTCATGCTCGACCCGATCCCCACCGGCGGCCCCTATGAGCTGGTCGTCAAGGGGAAGAACACGGTCACGTTCAAGGACGTGCTCTCGGGCGAGGTCTGGATCTGCTCGGGGCAGTCGAACATGGGGATGTCGGTGGCCGCCTCCGACGACGCCGACCTGGAGATCCGGACCGCGAAGCATCCCCGGATCCGCCTCATTTCGGTCCCCAACAAGGGGACGCAGGAGCCCCAGAGCGATTTCCAGGGGCGTTGGCAGCCGTGCTCCCCCGAGACGGTCGGCGACTTCTCGGCGGTCGGCTATTTCTTTGGCCGCCAGCTTTATGAATCGCTGGGCGTGCCGATCGGCCTGATCGACAACGCGTGGGGCGGTTCGTCGTGCGAGGCCTGGATACCCCGCGAACGGCTCGCCGCCGACACCAGGTACAAGGACCTGCTGGCCTCCTGGGAAGAGCGCGAGCAGAAGCTCCCCGAAGCCAAGAAAGCCTTCGAAGCCTACCAGGCCGAGGCGGCCAGGGCGAAGGCCGAGGGCAAGCCCGCGCCCAGGACGGTGCAAAACCCCGACGCCGAGATGCACGGCAACCATCGGCCCGGCAACATCTTCAACGGCTCGCTCCTGCCGACGATCGGCTACGGGATTCGCGGAGCGGTCTGGTATCAGGGCGAGAACAACGCCGGCCGGGCCTATCAATATCGTGACCTGTTCCCGCTGATGATTCAGATCTGGCGCGAGCTCTGGGGCCAGGGGGACTTCCCGTTCTACTGGGTCCAACTCGCCGACTTCCGCGCCGAGAAGCCCGAACCGGCCGAAAGCGACTGGGCCGAGCTGCGCGAGGCGCAGACGATGACGCTGAAACTGCCCAACACGGGCCAGGCCGTGATCATCGACATCGGCGAGGGCAAGGACATCCACCCGCGCAACAAGCAAACGGTCGCCAAGCGGCTGGCTCGGTGGGCCCTGGCCCGCGACTACGGCGTCGACGTCCCTCATCAGAGCCCGACGTACAGGTCGATGGAGAAGAAGGACGGCAAGGTCGTGCTGACGTTCGACCACGTCGACGGCGGCTTCCGACCGTTCGACGTCGCCAACCCGGTCGGGTTCACGATCGCCGGCGCCGATAAGAAGTTCGTCAACGCCGAGGCCAAGGTCGTCGGCCCGAACAAGGTCGAGGTCTGGTCGTCGGCCGTCGCCGAGCCCGTGGCCGTCCGCTACGCCTGGGCCGACAACCCGGTCTGCAACCTTTACAGCAAGGTCGGCCTGCCGACCACCCCGTTCCGCACCGACGATTGGCCGGGCGTGACCGTCGACAAGACCCGCTGAGCCCGCGCGGGCCGGGTCGTCGAGGAACGCTCGAGAAGAAGGATCCCGATGACTCAAGATCGATTTCAGGGCGACGGCTTCTTGTAGCCGGGGTCTGTGACCCCGGGACGCTCGCCGATGGATCGGATCGGGGTCTGATGTGGAGTGCGGGAGCTTGCTCCCGCGCGTCATGCATGAGGCGCGGCGGCAAGCCGCCGCACTCCACATCGAGTATGGGACCGGCCTCACAGAGGCCGACTACCAAAAATATCATCGGGAACTTGTTTCTCGATCGTTCCAAAGATGATGGGAATCGGTGCGTCGTTGATTCATCATGGGCGAACCGCCTCATGGCGCGAGGCGGTCCGCCGATCCGAAACCAGGAGACTCGCCATGTCGAGAGCCGAGCAGAATCGTCGACGGTTTCTACGCAACTCGCTGGCGGTCGCCGCCGGGGGGTTCGCGATCGGGGGGACGCGGACGACGGGCCGGGTCCTGGGCGCGAACGACGCGATCCGACTGGCCGTGGCCGGCGTCAACGGTCGGGGCAAGTCTCATATCAGCGAGTTCTCGACCATGCCCGGCGTCGAGGTCGTTTATCTCGTCGACCCCGACGAGCGGACCTACGGCAAGGCGCTCGCCGCCGTCAAGTCGAACGGCCGCGCGCCCAGGACGGCGCGCGACGTCCGCCAGGTGCTCGACGACAAGGACGTCGACGCCGTCTCGATCGCCACGCCCAACCACTGGCACGCGCTGATGACGATCTGGGCCTGCCAGGCCGGCAAGGACGTCTACGTCGAGAAGCCGTGCAGCCACAACATCCACGAGGGCCGGGTCGCCGTCGAGGCCGCCCGCAAGTACGACCGGATCGTCCAGCACGGCACCCAGAGCCGCTCCAGCCGCCAGTGGGCCGAGGCCGCCGCCTTGATCCGATCGGGCAAGCTCGGCAAGCTCAACGTCTCGCGGGCGCTCTGCTACAAGGATCGCAAATCGATCGGCGAGAAGCCCAACACCACGCCGCCGTCGGAGCTGGACTTCAACCTCTGGCTCGGACCCGCGACCGAGCAGGCGTACCACGCCAACCTCGTGCCTTATAATTGGCACTGGTTCTGGGACTTCGGCAACGGCGACATCGGCAACCAGGGGGTCCACCAGATGGACGTCGCCCGCTGGCTGATCCCCGGCGCCGGCGATGCGAAGTCGGCCGTGC
Source organism: uncultured Isosphaeraceae bacterium (assembly GCA_937907405.1). Lineage (GTDB taxonomy): Bacteria > Planctomycetota > Planctomycetia > Isosphaerales > Isosphaeraceae > Paludisphaera. The sequence continues at coordinate 4,608 of CALCIC010000911.1, forward strand.
TCCCCAGGACGGTGCTCAGCGTCGGCGGCCGGTTCGGCTACAAGGATCAGGGGCAGACGGCCAACACCCAGATCAGCGTGATGGATTTCGGCGACGCCCAACTCATCTTCGAGGTCCGCGGCCTGCCGACCAGGGACTACAAGGGGGAGAGGATCGGCAACATCGCCCATCTCGACGAGGGAACCCTGGTCGGCAAGAACTTCCATCCCAAGGGAGGCAAGGAAGCCGTCTCGGTCTCGGAGCTGGCCGCCGGTCTGGACGTCCCCCGTCGGCCCGGCAAGAACCACTTCGGCAACTTCATCGAGGCCGTTCGCAGCCGCAAGGTCGAGGACCTCAACGCCGACGTCCTTGAAGGCTCTCGCTCCTCGGCCCTCTGTCATCTGGCCAACATCTCGTACCGCCTTGGCTCGGAAGTCCCGTTCAGCACCGAAACCAAGGCGTTCGGCGACGACAAGGACGCCCACGAGACGTTCGCCCGAATGGAAGAGCATCTGAAGGACGACGGCGTGAAGCTGGAAAACCTCAACTACCGGCTCGGCCGAAAATTGACCGTCGACGCGGCCTCGACGACGTTCACCGACGACCCCGAGGCCGACCGCCTGCTCACCCGATCGTACCGCGCTCCGTTCGTCGTGCCCGATCGGATCGCCTGAGCCTTGAGTGCAAGGAGCCGCCGGACGTCGACGAGGCGTTCCGGCGGCTCCGCTCCGCGAGGCGGGGCCGAGGATCGCCGCGACGACGCTCGCGGACGGCGCCGTCGATCCAGATCAGGCGTTCTCGGTCGGCTCGGTCTGGACGTGGACGGCCGACGATCGAGACGCGGAATAGTGCCGACCATGCGGCGACGAGCGAAGGCAGCCGATGACGGTTTGCAGCCGAAGCACGGCCGTCCGGCAGTTGGGACACGAAACGACGTGCGCGACGAGGTGGGGCGCGAGGACCTCGCCGGCGGCGAAGGCCAGGAGGTCGGATTCTTCAGGGCATACCATCGTTGGAGGCATGGCTCAGATCCTCGCCGTACTCATCGCAGATCGTTCGGATTTTTTTCAGGACGCGGCAGGTGTAGACGAACACGGCGTTCGTCGACACTCCCAACTCGGCGGCGATCTCGGCGCCGGGGCGGTTTTTGAAGATGCGTTGCTCGAAGCACGACCAGACGACCGTCGAGGTCCGCTCTCGAACCGTGTTGACGGCGTGGGCGAGGATCCGCTCGCAGTGGATCTTCCGCCACACGTCCTCCATTTTCCGGCTTTCGCTGGGATTGTCGTCGAGCATCCGTCTGGCCCACTCGTCCAGCGCCCTCTTATGGGCCTTCTGGCGGCGGGCCTTGTCGATCAGGGCGTTGCGGGCGACCGTGAACAGCCAGGTGCGAAACCGCGTCCTGGTGCGGTCGTAGGTCCCGATCTTCTCCACCAGCTTCAGATAGACGTCTTGAAGCACGTCATACGCGTCGGCCTCCGAGAGCCCTTGCTTCAGCAGGTAGGCGAAAAGCATGGGACGGTAGATCGCGATGAACTCGCGCCAGCGATCGGGGTCCTGGTTTCGCACTCCGATGATGACGGAAACCCGAGTGTCCGTGTCTGTCATGGCGGTTGGTCCGACTGTTACGGAATCGTGATCCGAAACCTGTCTCTGCCACTGGCTCCTTCCCTGGATGGAGGCTCCTTGTCTGATAGTCTATCGCCGCCATGGCGAAACCAAAGGAAAACCCGGGAATAAACAGCATGCACGCATTCTAGTCCAGGGGCCAACGACCGCGCGGTCTGGTAATCCGCAATTTTTCAGAATCAGGATACGCGGGTCGTCGTCCTGCCTTACACGTTCCTCGAAAAAAAGTCGAAACCCGAAGGATGAGTCGACGTTCGGCGATCGTGTACAATGCGGGTTTCGCGGCTGATTCTCGGCGCCTTGGGGGGCGTCGACGGATCGATCGGCATCGAGGCTTGCGAGTGATCCCGCCATGGCAATCGACTCATTGATTCAGCGCAAGGTGATGGGCAAGTTCGCCACGGGGGTGACGGTGGTCACCACGGGGGGGCCCGCGGGCTTGCACGGGCTGACGGCGAACGCGGTCGCGTCGCTCTCGCTCGATCCGCCGCTGGTGCTCGTGGCGGTCGACAAGCGGGCGCACAGCCTCGACTTCCTCAAGGGCAACCGCTGCTTCGCCGTGAACGTCCTCCGGCTCGATCAGGAAGCGGTCTCGAAGCGGTTCGCCACCCCCGGACCCAAGGACTTCGACGGCCTCGAATACACGACGGACGCGACCGAATCCCCGGTGCTGGCCGGCTGCCTGGCCTACGTCGATTGCCGGGTCGCGGACGTCCTGCCGGGGGGCGATCATGAGATCTTCCTCGGCGAGGTCGTCTCCGGCGCGGCCCATGACGGCGACCCCCTGCTTTACTTTTCCGGCGGCTACCATCGGTTGGCCAAATAAACACAATACGATCCTGCGATGGGACGACGCGGTCCTGAACCCTTCCTCTTCGACTTCGACGATCTCACATGAATCGATCCGAACCGAGCCCGGGCTCCTCGACGCGGTGGTGGAGCGAGCTGACGACGGCTCACTGGTGGGTGCTGGTCGTCGCCATCCTCGGCTGGCTGTTCGACGCGATGGACCAGCGGCTGTTCATCCTGGCGCGGTCGCCGGCGATCCAGGAGTTGGTCCCCGGGCTTTCCGCCGATCGGCTGACGACCCTGGCCGGCTGGGCGACAGCGTTCTTCATCGCCGGCTGGGCGACGGGGGGCCTGGTCTTCGGGCTGCTCGGCGACCGCTGGGGGCGGGTCCGGACGTTGTCGTTGACGATCCTCGTCTACTCGATCTTCACCGGGCTGTCGGGCCTGGCGCGGTCGTGGCCGGAATTCGCGGCGTACCGGTTCCTCTGCGGGATGGGGATCGGCGGCGAGTACGCGGCGGGGGTCGCGCTGGTGGCCGAGGCGATGCCCGCGCGCGCCCGGCCGTTCGCATTGGGGATCGTCCAGGCCGGCTCGTCGATCGGCGCGATCGTCGGCTCGGCCCTCAGCCTGCTCATCGGCCCGCAGACGAAGTTTTACGGCTACGCGGGATGGCGCGTGCTGTTCTTCTTCGGCGTGATCCCCAGCCTGCTGGTGCTGTTGATCCGGGTCCGGGTGAAGGAGCCCGACCGCTGGCTCCGCGCCCGCGACGAGTCGAAATCCGAGGGGGTGGAGAAGCAGCTCGGCGACGTCCGCGCGATCTTCCGCGATCCGGTGCTCAGGCGGCGGACGATGATCGGCATGACGTTGGGGATGGTGGGGCAGATCGGCCTCTGGAGCATCGGCCTGTTCACGCCCGAACTGGTCCGCGGCAGCCTGCTGGCCGAGCGCAGGCGGGCCGTCGCTTCCGAGCTCATCGAAGGGCCCGGGGCGTGGGCCGCCGCGCTTGACGCGCCCAACCTCGACGAGCTCGCCCGCGCGACGACCTCCGACCCCGATGAGGCCGCCGCCCGGTCGGCGTCGTGGAAGCGCGAGGCCGACGGCTACGTCGGCTGGGGGACGCTCCTGCAAGACGTCGGCTCGTTCTTCGGGGCGCCCCTGTGCACCTGGGTGGCGATCCGGTTCGGCCGCCGCCACGCGTTCGCGCTCGCCTATTCGATGGCGCTGGCCGCCGCCTGGCTCACGTTCGGGCTCTTGACCACCGGCGGCGACGTCTTCTGGATGCTTCCCCTGCTCGGCTTTTGCACCTGCGGGATCTTCGGCGTGGTCGTCGTTTATCTTCCCGAGCTTTACCCGACCCGGCTGCGGACGACCGGGACGGGCTTCTGCTACAACATCGCGCGGTACGTCACCGCCACCGGGCCGCTCTTGCTCGGCAAACTGGCGGTGGTGTTCGGCGCGCTCGGCTATGCTCAACCGATCCGCCCGGCGGCGATGAGCCTGGCGCTCATCTATCTCCTCGGCCTGGCCGTGGTCCCCTTCGCCCCGGAGACTCGCGGCCAGCCGCTGCCCGAGTAAATGTGCCTTCCGGACCAGCCTCCGCCTCAATGCCAACCGCGTTAATAATCGTCGATGACGTTGCCCTCCGAGTCGTAGACCGGGGCCGCATCGACGAGTTGATCATACAATTCGAACTCCCCGGTCTTCAGGCGCCAATCGTCCCCACGCACCTCCCACATGGCCACGAGGCCGAGCAACTCTTCCGGCGACGTGGCGCTGAACGCACGTCGGTCCTTCTCGGCGTCGTACTGGGCAACCAGGGCGCCGTCATGGTCTTGGTTGTACCAGATGAAGAGTGTGTAGCCCTTCGCTCGCAGGGCCTGGAGAGCGGGGATCATGGTGTTGCCGGCGCCGCGGATCGACAACCGAAGCTCCTCCATCCGTCCCTCCCCCTGATGTTTAGGCGTTCGGCAGGAAATATCGTACCTGTCTCTCCTTGCCGCCTGACGACCCGACGCTTTTGATCATCACGCCGTCGGCGGCGACGCCGGGATTGGATTATCAGCCCGACGCGCGAGCGAGGGTTCTTTGATCGTCAGCCCGACGCGCGAGTTTTGATGTTGCGCGGTTTGCGATTCGAGCACATGAGAAGCGAGCGCCGAATTCCCTTCTCCCCCCGGGAGGAGGTGCCCGAAGGGCGGATGAGGGTCGCCGGATTCATCACGGATTCGGATTCTCG
>CALCIC010000912.1 GCA_937907405.1 uncultured Isosphaeraceae bacterium
AGAAGTCGTCCAGGCCCGTCGGCTCGATGTTCCCGACCATCGCCAGGACCGGCCCCCCGTCGTCGGCGAACGCCTTCAACCGCGCGACCTCCTCCGGCTTGAACGGGGTCTTCGGACCGGCCACGACCACCAGCTCGACGTCGGCGGGGACCGGCTCGCGCAGCAGGTTCAGCTCGACGGCTTCATAGCCGTTCGACGCCAACCGCGCCTTCCAGACGCCGATCCCTCGGCCGTTGGGGCTGAGGTCGTCGAGGCTCGCCTCGTCGTGGCCCACGGTGAACGCGATCCTCGCCGTCCTCCCCTCGCGGAGCCGGATCAGCGCCGAGGTCAGGGCGTCCTCCCCCTTGAACGTCGACTCGTAGCGGTCCGAGCCGGCGCGCGCGCGGTCCGGCGGCAGGGGGGCGAACATTTCCTGGCTGCCGACCGCGACGTACTTCGCCTCCTTCCCCTCGCCCAGCACGATCAGCACGCCGCCGCCGGCGATCGACGCCGTTTCCGGCGCGCGCTTGGCGAGGTCTTCGGTCCGCTCCAGCTCCCGGAACGGATCGAGGGTTTCAACCTTGATCAGATCGGGCCGCGCGGCCCGGTACAACTCAAGCAACTGGGCGATCCGGTCGAGCTGGCGGAGCGAGCGGACGCCTCGGCCGGAGATCAGGTGGAACGTCAAGGGCTGGTCGAGCCCCCGGATCTGGTTGATCGAGAGCGACGACAGCGAGTACGTCCGCTCGCGGGTCAGGTCGACGACGTGGCCGCCGTAGCGGAACGCGATCACGTTGGCCACGATCAGCACGCCCGCCAGGAGCGCCGTGTTGAGGATCGCGTTCGAGTACTCGATCGTCCGTCGGATGCTCGGGCTCGAATGCCGATAGCGCTGATTGACCATCACCAGGGCGAGCACCATGCCGAACCCCAGCGCGAAGATCGGCGCCGACCAGAGGACGCTTCGGGTCGCCGCGACGTAGGCGCCGACCAGGATCAGGACCAGGCCCGCCACGACGGCGGCGACGACGCGGTCGCGGTAACCCGACCGCGGCGCGTCGTCGTCGTCCTCGAGGGCCGCGGACTGGCCCGGGGGCGCCCCCCGGAGCGTCCAGTAGAGGATCAGGAACGACGCCGCCGCCAGCGCGCCGACCCAGATTTCCGTGCGGGTCATGAGTGTCGATAGACCTGAAAACATCGGGGCTCGATCGATCCTCCGCCTTTGGGGCGTTTCGGTCAACGTCCTCGCCGCGCGGCGAAGATCATCGTCGTGGCGTACAGCATGAACACGCACGCCGAGAGATGAAGCGCGACCGTCCGCAGGTCGACCCGGCCCAGGCCGAAGTTCTGCACCTGGGGAAGGATCGCCACGAATCGCGCCGCGTCGGCCCAACCCGTCTGCCGCTGCGCGGCGTAGATGTAGGCCAGGAAGGTCATCACGACCAGCAGGAACAGGACGACGAACGTCCAGATCGCCGCGACGACCTGGTTCTTCGTCAGGGCGCTGAAGAACACGCCGATCGACACGAACATCATGCCCATCGTCGCCAGGCCCACCCCCAGCCCCACGACCGGGCCGAGGTCGAAGTAAAACCGGGCCTGGCTGTACAGAAACGGCAGATACAGGGCGAACGGCAGCAGCAGGCACACGTACATGATGAATCCGGCCAGCCACTTGGCGACGACGATCTCCCCCTCGGCGACCGGCGCGGTCAGCAACGTCTCAATGGTGCCCGACCGCTTCTCCTCGGCGAGCAGCCGCATCGTCAGCGCCGGGACGGCGATCAGGATCGCGACCCAGAACGGCGTGCTGCCGGCGATGTAGGCGTTCATCGGGTCGCGCAGGCTCGACAGTTCGAGCTGCGGCTGGCTAGATCGGAAGAGCACACGTCTGAACTCCAGTCACCTTGTAATCTCGTAT
>CALCIC010000913.1 GCA_937907405.1 uncultured Isosphaeraceae bacterium
CGACCTTCAGCAGGCCGCCCAGCGCGACTTCGGCGCGACGCCGACGTATCTGCTGCTCGACGAGAAGGGGCCGGACCACTCGAAGTGCTTCAAGATCGCCGCCCAGATCGGCGGCGCCTGCTACGCCCCGGCCTGGGGGCGAAACAAGAAGGAAGCCGAGCAGCGGGCCGCCATGAACGCGCTCTGTCAGCTTGCGGGCGATCCCCTCCCCTTCGAATCGGACTGACGAGGTCGCCGTGAACGGTTCGCTCGTTTCCGACCTGGGCCTGGGACCGGTGACCTGGCTGTTCCTGTCGCTGCTGGGTTGCGTGACGCTGTTCTTCAAGTACAGCCGGTTCTGGAGCGTCCGGAACCTCGACCTGATCCTGATGTTCGCGATGGTCCCCGGCATGATGATGATCGTGGGCAACCGTCCGGTGCAGCCGTTCGCGGCGTACGTCCTCTTGTTCCTGGCCTCGGCCGCCTGGCTGGCGCGCTGCCTGATCGACCTCGGGTTTTCGAGGAGGCCGCTGCTCGAGCCCAACCTGAACGCATCGGGGTTGCTTTGTCTGTCGATCGGAGTGCTCGGCCTGCTGCTGGTCGAGACCGTCAGCCTGCCGGTCGAGGAAGGGGGGGCGCGGAACCCGGCCGACCCGTCGGGGAGCAAGGAGCTGGCCGTCCGGAAGGGGTCGCCGGCCGAGGAGAACGTGGCGGTCAAGCAGGTGATCGAGATCGCCCCCCTGCCCGACTCGCTGAAGCACGAGCGGCTGCCGGTGATCCTGGCGCGGGTGCTGGCGGTCCTGGCCCATCTGGCGCTGGTGAGCGGGCTCTGGCTGATCGGCTGGAGGCACTTCGATCGGTCGATCACCGGGCTGTCGATGGCGGCCTGTTACCTGATCTCGCCGTACACCCGGATGGCGCTCGTGGACAGCGGCCAGTTGATCCCCGCGGCCCTGATCATCTACGCCGTGTTCTGGTACGCCCGGCCCACGATCTCGGGGCTGTTGATCGGCCTGGCGGCCGGTTGGGTGCCGGCCTGTCTGGGTCTGATCGCGTTGTGGGGGGGGTTCTACCGGGGGAAGTCGCGGCTCAAGTACCTCCTGGTGTCGATCTCGGTGGCGGCGGCCTGCGGCCTGGCGGGCTCGTTCGTTCCGGGGCTCTCGGACTGGGCCCGCGCGCTGGGCGCCCGGAGCATCGCCGACGTCGGCCTGCTCCCTCGGTTCGAGCCCCGATCCGACGGCAGCTTCTGGGTCGGCTTCGACTCCAGCTTCCGGCTCCCGGTGCTGATCGCCTACCTCGCCCTGGTGATCGTGACCATGTTCCTCCCGGCCCGCAAGGACCTCTCGGAGCTGATCGCGTTGTCCGCCGCGCTGCTGGTCGCCAGCCAGTTCTGGTACCTGGACAAGGGGGGGACGCTGGTGCTTTTGTACCTGCCGCTGGCGATCGTCATCATGTTCCGCCCGACGATGAACGCCCGCCGACTGCTTGGGGCCTCGTTCCAGCGAGCCGCCGCGCGGGCGCCCGTGTCGCCGTCGTCCTGACGCCTCGCGGTCGTCACGGCGCCTGGCCGGCGGCCTCTTTTCGGTGGAGGCTGGGGGCGTCGGGGAAGTGGCGGAGCAGCCAGCGCGCCAGCCCCCAGTCGACGAACCGGGGGGCGATGCGGTTGGCGAGGACCAGGAGCCGCCCCTTGGCGGTGAGGGTGATCTCCCGCTTGTGCTTCTCGATCGCCCGGATCGTGGCCCGGGCGACCTCCTCGGGGGGCGTCGTCCGCCACTCGGCGACCGACACCCGGGCGGTCTTGACGATGGCGTTGTCGTCGAACGCCGTCGCCGAGAAGCCGGGATTGACCTGGAGGACGTGGATGCCGAACCGCCGCCACTCGATCCGGATCGACTCGACGAAGCCCGAGACCGCGAACTTGCTGGCGCTGTATTCGGCCCGGCCGGGAAGCCCCCGCCGGGCGTTGATCGAGCCCATCACGACCATCATCGGGTCGTTCCCCTCGCTCAGAAGCGGCAAGGCCGCGCGGCAGACCTCGGCCATGGCGAAGAAGTTGATCTCGAAGACCCGGCGGAGGACCGAGGGCTCGTGCGTGTCGAACTGGCCGGTCGCCCCCACCCCGGCGTTGTTGACCACGAGGTCCAGCGCCCCCAGGCGTCGCTCGACGACCTCGAACAGCCGATCCCGGTCGGCTTCGATGGTCAGGTCGGCCGCGACCGAGATGATTCGATCGGGAGCCGCCCCCCCCCGCTCCAACTCACTCGACAGGGCGTCGAGCCTGGCGGCGGAACGGCCGGTCAGGACGACCGTCGCTCCCAGTTGGACGAGGCGCTCGGCGATGGCTCGGCCCAGGCCCGAGGATGCGCCGGTGACCAGGACGCGGGTGTCTTTCCACGCTCGGCGGCGCGACATGGCGATGTTGCCCCGGAAGTCTCATGGAAGATTGTCAAGAGCAGCGTCCAGGTATTCTAGCATATTTGGGGGGTCACTTCACGACCGAATCGCCGAGGCCGCCTTCGACATGGGTCATGGCCGGGGCGTCGTCGTAGTCGGCGCTCCGCCAGCGGTAACGTCCCGACTTGCTGGAGCCGCTGGGTTCGCTGACGACCACTCGGGACTTGCGGCCGTTGTCGATGGTGGTCGTGGCCCGCGAGCTGACGACGGCGCCGCCGTCGACGGTGCTCGGGATCTCGCAGACCGGCCCGGCCACGGTGCTGGGCACGATGGTCCCCGGCGGGCACGCGCCGCCGGCCCCCTGGCCGTTGTAATAGTAGTAATGGTGCTGATGGCATCCCCAGCCGCAGCAGCAGATCCAACCGGCCAGGACGACGCCGAGCGCCTTGCGGCCCATTGGGAACATCGAGCGGGCTTTTCGCATGGCGAACCTCCCGTGCCGCGCCCCGGTCGATTCTTGCCGCGGCGGGGACCGAAATGGTCCCGACTCCGCGAACTTCGACCCGGCCTCGACACCAGAAATCGGAACGGCGACGGCGGAACGGGCCTTGCCGTCGAGTGAACGAATCCATCAACCAGAAGCGAGCGAAGGAGAGGACTCAAACGATGTGGCTCGCCCGCGCCGACGTCCTGTCGGCTAGGGCTGGGCCGGACTTTATAGGAACGCCCGAAATCCGCCAACACCAGTTTTCCGACCACCCGCAAAGACGTCCCCCTTCGCCCGCGCTTTCCAGAAACCCCGGCCGTCGCTGTTTGCGCCATATCAAGCGGGTCGGCCCTCGGTGGACACTGGAATCCTCCCCTGCCGTTGGTTAAAAGGGTGCTTTGCGGGTTTAGAGTAATCTTGAGCGGACGTGCGATTTGTGCAGCGGGTGACGCCGTCTCTTTGCCAGGAACCGAGAATCAACCATGACGCGCATGACCAGGAGCGGCGTCGGACGCCTGAATCTTCCTCGGCCCGCGAGCCGGACTACCGCCCGTCGCCCGGCCGATCGTCGCCGACGGTTGATCCTTGAGCCGCTCGAGGAACGCCAGGTTTTGAACGCGACGCTGTCGGGGAGCGTTTTCCAGACGTTCGACGCGTCGGGGCTTTATTCTTCGCCCGTCGCCCAGACTCCGTCGATTCCGTCGTCGGCGTTCCTGAACCTCGTCGGCGGCGTCGTGGTGACGCTCGACGGCGCGACGCAGGCCACGACCGGAACCGGCGGGACCGCCCTGGGGACGTATCAGTTCTCCAACGTCGCGGCCGGCTCGCACACGATCACGATCCAGACGCCGTCGGGGTATTTCGGGGCCGGCGGGCAGTCGCTCTCCGCCACTCTGGTGGTTCAGGCCGATCAGACGGCTTATCCCAACCTGAACTTCGCGATCACCCCCGCGACGGCGGCCGTGGTGCAGAACCTCTACCAGTCGGTGCTCAACCGATCGGTGAGCGCAGATGAGTTGAACCGGCAGGGGCTGGCGTTGCAGGCGGGCTCGGCGACGATC
>CALCIC010000914.1 GCA_937907405.1 uncultured Isosphaeraceae bacterium
GGGCGACCGGCGAGCCGCCGGTGGCGCCGCCGAGGCTGGCGGAACGATACCGCGAACTGCTCGAGCTCGGCGACGAGTTCGGCGTCGTCCCCGAGGTCGAGGTCTGGGGGCCGTCGAGGACGCTGGGGAACCTGGCCGAGGCCGCGTACGTCGCGATGGCCGCCGGGCATCCTAAAGCCTGCATCCTCCCCGACGTGTACCACATGCATCGGGGCGGCTCGCCGTTCGAGGGGCTGAAGCTGCTCGGGCCGGCGTCGTTCCACGTCCTCCACTTCAACGATTATCCGGCCGCCGACGATCGCGAGAAGCTGACCGACGCCGACCGCGTCTATCCCGGCGACGGCGTCGCGCCGCTGGCCTCGATCCTGAAGACGCTGGCCGACGGCGGCTTTCGCGTCATGCTCTCGCTGGAGGTGTTCAACCGCGACTACTGGAAGCAGGACCCGGCCGTCGTCGCCAGGACCGGCTATGAGAAGATGAAGGCGCTGGTGGACGGAGTCGCTCGCGACGCTTGACCCGGGGGACGAAAAAAGGCGGCGACGGAATGGGATCCGTCGCCGCCCGGGCTGAACCGCGCTGTGAAGGACGTCGCGCGTCCGATCAATAGGCGTCGGAGCTGACGACCTCGGCGCCGTTCTTGGTGCCGAGCGACTGGAAGACGCCCTGCTGCTGAGACGGCGCGTACACCCAGCTGCTGCTGCCGCCGGACACTTTGACCGTGTTGGGGTTCCAGGAATTGACCGAGTCCTTGATGAACCGGACCGAGCCGTCGCAGAAGGCGAAGTTGCAGCCGCCGGAGTGGTTGCTGGCGGCCGTCATGTTGAAGTTGTTGCTGCGGGGGAATTTCTCGGTGAGGGTCCCGTTCGTGATGGCGAGCTGTTCCTGGGCGAGCGACTTGAAGTAGTTGGGGGGGAACATGGTCGAGAACGTCGTATCGCCCCAGTCGCCCGAGGTCCACCAGTTGCTGCCGTAGTAGCTGCCCGGGTCGCTCTGGGCGATCTTGCTGTGGGCGTGCTCACCGTAGAGGAGCGTGTTGCTGGTGCCGTCGGTGATGCTGGCGATCGTGGCCGGCGCGAAGTGGCCGGACCAGCCGTAGGTGCCGCCGCCGGGCTGGACGACCGTGCCGGCGTTGTGGTTGAAGATGCCGTTGGATTGGCCGATCTTGGCATCGTCCCACCGATAGGCGAAGGTGCCCATGCTGCCGGCGTAGCTGCTGTACTTCATCGGCTGATAGACGTCGTCCCAGCCGGTGGAGTCCGGGGTGTTCGGCATGGTCAGCCCGGCGACGTCGTCGCTGGGGCACCAGAGCGTGCTCATGCCCGACCCGTTGACCGTGCTGTTGGCGCCGACGAAGGCGGTCAGGCTGCAGTTCATCGCGTTCCAGATCGTCCCTCCCTCGTAGAAGGGAAGCAGGCCGACGAAGTGGCCGAAGTCCTGCCGCATGCCGGTGCCGTTGGTGTTGCGGCCGATGTGGTCCCCCATCGGGAAGGACTGGTTGCTGCTCTCGTAATTGTGACAGGCCAGCGCGAGCTGCTTCATGTTGTTGACGCACTGGGCGCGTCGAGCGGCTTCTCGGGCCGACTGGACCGCCGGCAGCAAGAGGGCGATGAGGACTGCGATAATGGCGATGACGACGAGCAACTCGATCAGAGTGAACCCGCGTCGGCTTCTCGGACCCGGCTGGAGTCGAATCATAGTGATTGCCTCGCTTCGAAATCAGGAACGGAAACAAAAGGACGCTGAGCGGAATGCGGATGAGCGACGAGCCGCCGACGGCCCGCCGTCGCCCATCAAACTTGGATCAAGGGGCGTTTCCCGCCGCCTTTTGAGCCCTGCGATACGCGCGAACCTCCTTGAGCTCCATGTCGGCGGTCGGATCCCCCCCCTTTTTGCCCTTGCTCTTGACGCCGGCCTTCGGAGCATCGGCGACGGCCGGTTTGGGCGCCTCCGCAGCCGGGGGCGCGGGGGGCTCGGAGCCGCCGCAACCCGAGAGCCCCAGACAGAACACGGCCAGGCCCAGGCCCAGCCCCACTTCCCTTGCGAAATGATGCATTGGGTGCTTCACCTCCGTTGATGGTTCGCCCGCATGGTTTCGGTCCGGCGATTCGCCGCGAAGTCAGACCGAATCGTTGCGCCGCCGCGTCGCCGGCAAGGGCTTCAGGCGCACAACCGGGCCCCCTCTTATTGAGAGAGGATGGTTGATATCGAAATATCCGGAACCGCATGCTCGAAATCAAGTCTCGAGTGCTACGCGGGCCGACATGGGCCGCGTCAGAAATCCACCGCTCCGACCGTCAACTTCAATCCGCGATCGTGCGACGCCCGGAGGCGTCGATCTTGATGGCTGTTCGTTAATCGCATGTGTTCGTCGATGAACCACGGACGATCTAGTGCAAATATGCTGAACGTGATAGTAACCGCTTCGATGTCGAATGCAAATCAGAAAATCAACAAAATAATCGGAATTTTCGATGAAGCTCGCCTTATGCTCGCCGACGGCGGCGGGCCGATCCTTACTTGGCCTGAATCCAGACGGAATTGGCGTGGGCCGCGACTCAGGCGGCCTTCGTCGGGGGTGGTGCGGCCCGGTCCGGGTCCAAGCGGGCATCGATTTCCAAGGCCGATCCCGACGTTATCGGACGCGAGCCCAGGTTTTGAGTTCCTTCGGCGACGCCTCCCCCTCGACGAGTCGGTAGCCGCGGTCGGCCGCGAGCCTCGGGAACCGGTCGACGCGTCCGGAGGGCCATCGCACCTCGACGGAGTCGGCCTGGTCGGCGGTCCCCAGTCCGAAATGAAGTCGAGGGTCGCCGGCCGACTGAAAGCTTCCTCCTCCGACGCGTTGTCCCTTGAGTCGTCGATCGCCGACCCGAACGGTGACCGACGCGCCCACGGCGTCGCGGTTCGAGGCCGTTCCTTCAAGTAAGAGCGTCAAAAAGCGGCCGGCCGGCGAACCATTGTGGAGGAACGCCGCGGGTTGGTTCTGGGAGACGACCACGGCGTCGACGCGGCCGTCGTTGTCGAGGTCGCCGGCCGCCAGGCCGCGGCCCATCCGCGCGACCTGGAACGGCGGCCCGGCCGTCGGGGAGGCGTCGACCAGTTTCGCCCGGCCGTCCCCCACGTTGCGCAGGAGCTGGATCGGCATTTGCCAGGGGAACTGCGGGCGGCCGTCGAAGACGTGGCCGTT
>CALCIC010000915.1 GCA_937907405.1 uncultured Isosphaeraceae bacterium
AGGACGGTCAGGATCGGTTCGAGCGCGTCGATCGTGGTTCCCGGCCAGGGGACGTCGGCGATCGAAGGGATCGCGAACGGGTCGTCAGGCGACCAGGACGGCGGCGCGATCGGCGGCGTGACGAGCCGTCGCGACGCATAGAGGACGCGCTTGCCGACGATTCGCCGGGCCGAGCTCTCGGCGTCCTCGCTCAACCGACCCTCGGTGCACGCCAGGACGTGATCGCGGAGCAGCGCCCGGCGCGTCGCGAGTTCGAGGATCTCGACCGACGCGGTGTATCGCGGGTTGACCTCGATCGTCCACGGCTCATCGCCCTTGAGAATGAGATCGACGCCGAAGAGGCCGACGAGCGGGAAGTCGGCCGCCAGCGCCGCGCCGAGCCGTTTCAGCCGCGCGGTCGCCGCGTCGGGGACGGGCCACGGGCCGATCCCCCCCCGGTACAAGAACGGCGCCCCCGGCGCGCCGGGGAACTGCCGGACGACGCCGACCAACCGCGCGCGCCCTGCCGCCGCGAGGTACAGCGCGGAGAACGTCGGACCTTCGACGAATTCTTGATAATAAGATGATGCGTCGGCGCGGGCGGATGTTGCGTCCGCCCCGTCGATCCCCCGCCCCCCCGCCGAGGCCGTCGGTTTGACGAGCCATCTGCCGGGCTTCGGCGGTCCGTCCGCGGTCTTCGCCAGCGCCGGCGCGGCCAGGTCGTGGCGAGCCAGCGAGTCGGCCACGCGCCAGGGGTCGCGAACGGCCCGGAGCGTCTCGGCGTCGTTTCCCAGCAGTCGGCCGAGGCGAGTCATCCGCTGGATGAGGTCCGGATGGTTCTCGAACGGACCGGTGTAAAGCCATGAGGGGCAGTGGTGGGCGCTCGCCATCGCGTCGAGGCGGGCTTCGTCCACCCGGGGATCGAACCGCGTCGACGGAGCGACCGTCGCGAGGTCGGCGTCCGCGTACTGGTCGAGGCAGCGCGGTCGAAGTCTCGCGCGGATTGCGGAGAAGGCCGCGGCCCGCGTGCTGGCGCCGATGATCAGGAGTTCCGGGGCCGTGGGCATGAAAAAACCTCGTCCCGGTCGGAACGACGGGACGAGGCTCCTGGCGTGTCTTGGATGCGATTCCGAAGTGGAATCGGATCGGTTATTCTGCGGCGGTGATCTTCGCGGTCGGCGTGAGGATGTGCTTGCCGTCCTTCTCGACCACGGTCCCGGTGACCTTCACCTTGATCGGATCGTCCTTGGAGGCCTGGCAGATGCCGAGGCCCTGGTGGGCGTCCTTGAAGAAATCGTTCTTCTCAAGGTAGTAATTCGTCGTCTTGCCGTCCTTGGTGACCATGACGACGTTCTGGCAGGTCTTGGCTTCCTTGAGGGCGCACTTGGCGCAGACGGCGTCACCGGTGATGGTGACTTTCTTGCCCTCGTCGGCGGCCTTGAGGGCGCTCACGCCCGCGAACAGAACGCCACAGGCGACGAGCGTCAACAGTTTGCGCATCGTTCAACTCCGTCGAAAAAAAGGCGGCGGACACAGGCTCGGGAGCGCGCGAGGAACAATCCTCGACTGGTTAGCCCCCCACCTGCTTGACAAGTATTGAACCAGGTTCCGAGGGTTGGGGCAATCTCCTTCCGCGCGATCCGGCGGACGTTTCGCGGGGTTGCCCCGCGACGCCCGGCCGTCTATCATGCGTGTCTTGTCCGCAGCGCCGAAGAGGCGACGCGCGGCGTCGGGCGCGTCTCGGCGCCGTCGATCGAACGTTTGAATTCTCGAAGCGCCCACTACAGGGAGAGTCGGAAGCATGGCCACGAACATCTTGATGAACATCGGCGAAGCGCTGGTCGGCGAAGGCAACGAGATCGCCCACATCGACCTCCTGATCGGCAAGAAGGACGGCCCGGTCGGCCAGGCGTTCGCCAACGCGCTGGTCAACCAGTCGGCCGGTCACACGAACCTGCTGGCGGTGCTCACCCCCAACCTGGTCGCCAAGCCGGCCACCGTCATGGTCACCAAGGTGACGATCAAGGGGATGAAGCAGGCCGTGCAGATGTTCGGCCCCGCGCAGGCCGCCGTCGCCAAGGCGGTCGCCGACTGCGTCGCCGACGGGACGATCCCGGCCGCCGACGCCGAGGACCTCGTGATCGTCTGCGGCGTGTTCATCCACCCCGAGGCCGACGACAACGCCAAGATCCTCAAGTTCAACTACGAGGCGACCAAGCTCTCGATCCAGCGCGCCATGAAGAACGAGCCGCCGGTCAGCGAGATCACCGCCAAGAAGGACTCGGTCGAGCACCCGTTCGCCAAGTGACGAACCGACGCCGGCTCGCCCAATCCGTCGGGGTGAGCCGGCATCTCCTTCTTCGCCCAACGGTGGCGCCATGCCCAACGCGAAGCCCACGATTCTGGTCCAACTCGACACCGACGCCCAGCCCAGCGTCTTCGACGGCGTGGTCGCCGTCGACTCGGGAGTCGACCATCTGTTCCGGCACGGCGGCGTGACCCCCGAGAACGTCCGCGACCTGGTCTACGGCGCGCTCTTCACGCGCGGCCTTGACGATCTCCACCAGACGGCCCTGTTCGTCGGCGGGTCGAACGTCGCGGCCGGCGAGGCCGTGCTTGAGAAGATCAAGAAGACGTTCTTCGGCCCGTTCCGGGTCTCGGTCCTGTTCGACGCCAACGGTTCGAACACCACCGCTGCCGCCGCCGCCCTCGCCGCATTGACGAGCCTGAACGGCTCCCTCGACGGTGCGCGGGCCGTCGTCCTGGCCGCGACCGGTCCCGTCGGCCAGAGGGTGGCGCGGCTGCTCAGCCGGCTCGGCGCTTCGGTCGCCGTCGGCTCCCGCGACCAGGCCCGAGCGCGGGCGCTCGCCGAAAAGCTGGAAACGACGACCGGTGGACGCTTCGAGCCGTTCTCCAACGCCGACTCAGATCAGCTTGAGGCCGTGATCGGGAACGCGGCGGTCGTGGTGG
>CALCIC010000916.1 GCA_937907405.1 uncultured Isosphaeraceae bacterium
GCCGTACGACCCGGAGCCGGGCGAAGTTCTGGCTCGGGAGGTTCGGGCGCGCGACGGTCGGAGCGTGTTGCAGATCCGAATCGAGCTGGGCGTGCTCCAGTTGGAGGTCGCCGGACGGCCCGACGGCAGCCGTCCCCATGGCTCCGCAACCTACCTTGAATACCTCATTTACCACGCCGCCAACCGCGCCGAGGGCAAGGGGCCGGTCTGGGTCATGGCGCAGCACCACTGCGTCGAGGCCGACCGCGAGTTCGTCCAGTTTTATCATCGCCGAATGGCCTGGCTGTCGCTCCGACGGTATGAGAAAGCCGTTCAAGATTCGGACCACACCCTGGCCCTCATGGATTTCGTCCGCAAGCATGGCGGCGACGAGGACTACATCGCGTCTCACGAGCAGTTTCGGGGCCTCGTCCAGTTCCACAGGGCCCAGGCCCGGGCCGCCATGGCGCTTGAACGGCGGCGGCCCGAGGAGGCCGTCGACGCGCTCCGCGAGGGGGTTGAGAAGCTCACCCAGCATCAGCGCCTTTGGTGGGAAGACCACGACCCGTCCGAATCTCCGAATCCGTCGCTGGCCGAGCAGCTTCGCCTCAACGAGCAGGAGATCCGCAAGAACTTCGCCGTCGAGAAGACCCTCCGCGAGCAGCTCGACGAGGCCGTGGCCCGCGAGGACTACGAACTGGCCGCTCGGATTCGCGACCAGATCCGGGCCCAGGCCAGGACCCGTCGCTGAGCCCGACCGCTCCGATTTCGGTCAGTGCGACACGCTCCTCCAATCGACTCGGTCGGCCGGGAACACCGGGCCCTCGACGCAGACCCGCCTGAGGTCGGGTTCGCCGTCGGCCTGGAGGATCGGGGTCACGCAACTGAAGCAGGCGCCGAAGCCGCAGGCCATGTGGTTTTCGAGCGAAACGTCGCAGGGGACGCCGTGCGAAGCCGTCAGGCGGGCGACGGCCCCCAGCATCGCCGGCGGCCCGCAGGCGACCACCCGGCTCGGCCGCTCTCCGCGCTCCAGCCGTTCGGCCAGAAGCTGGGTCACGAAGCCGCGGCGACCGGCCGATCCGTCGTCGGTGGCGATCTCGACCGCGATCCCGGCGCGCCGGAAGTCGTCCACCCCCGCCAGCAGTTCCGCCGTCCGGACTCCGTAGAGCAGAGTCGCCGACTCGACCCGAGTTCGACCGCTCGACCCGTTCTCATCGCCGTAAGACGCGGTCCCCAGCCAGTCGCGGCCGAGGGCCAGAAACGGCGTCTGGCCCACCCCGCCGGCCACGAACACCACCGGACCCAGGCCCGGCGGCGGCCCGAAACCGTTGCCCAACGGCCCCCAGACGGCCAGCCGATCACCCGGCCTTCGGCTGGCCAGCGACGCCGTCCCCCGGCCGATCACCAGGTAAACGACGCTGAATGAATCCGCAAGTCCTGATGAGTCGCGGTGGACGTCGTAGAGGGCGAACGGGCGCCCGAGGAGGGGGTCGGACGCTCCTTCGGCGCCGGTTCGGATCATGACGAACTGGCCCGGCAGGATGCGACGGGCCAGCTCGGGATCGGCGATCGTCAGCCGGTAGGTGTCGCGGGCGATCAACGTGTTCTCGGTGATCGTCGCGCCGGAGCGGACGATCGCGCCGCGAGGTTGGGTTTCGAGGGTCATCCTTCGTTTTCCGATTCGCGTCGTTTGATTCCGTGGATGCTGCGCGGGGGGCGTTTCTTGGCCGTCGGCCGCTTACGGAGTCTGGACGAGGACGGTCCTTCCGGCGGCTGGGGGGTGTACTGGGGGGCCAGGCCGATGATCTTGCGACCGGACCTGGGGGGCGCCGAGTCGGCCGGAGGGGGGCGATGCGCGGGGGGCTGGGGGCGTTCGGCGCCGGCCCGGCGCTGCGAGGGGGGAGGGCCCAGGGGGGGCGGGACGCTCGAGCCCGCGCCGGCCTTGCGGGCGCGGGGGATCGGACCGGGGCCCGGCGGCGGAGTCGGCCCAACGGGGCCTTCGGGGCGCCGGCCCGGCATCTTGGGCCGGTCGCCGGGGCGTCCCGGCGCGCCCGGACGATGACCAGGGCCTCCAGGGGGACGGCCCGGCCGCTGGTGCTCCCCCTGCGCGGCGTGGGGAGGCCGTCGGTCTTGCTGGGGGCGAGGACCGCTGGGGCCGGGAGGACGTCCGGGGACGTCGCCTTGTCCGCGACCGGGCATGGGGGGGCGAGGCCCTTGCGGTCGGGGGGCCGGGGCTTCCGCGTCGCGCGCGGCGGCGGCGGCGTCGCCTCGTTGCGATCGGGGCATGGGCTTGCCCGTGTTGGGCCGGGTGTTCCGGCCGCTTCTCGGCGCGAAGGCGCGGTTTTCTTCGAGGAACCGCGGCGGCGAGATTGCGATGCCGGCGGCCACCTTCTGAAGCATGTCGACCTCGGTCCGAGAGAGCGGCCGGAACTCACCCACCAGCAGCCCTTTCAGGATGATCGGGCCGATGGCGACGCGGGTCAGGCTCATGACCTTGTGGCCGAGTTTGGCGAGCATCCGGCGGATCTCGCGGTTCTTGCCCTCGGCCAGCACCAGTTCGATGATCGTCGCCTCGCCTTGCATGCCGACGATCCGCGACCGCTTGACTCGGGCCTTGCCTTCTGAAAGCCAGACGCCCTCGGAGAGCTTCGCGAGGACCTCGCGGCTGGGCATGCCGGCGACCACCGCCCGGTAGATCTTCTCAACCCCGTATCGCGGGTGCGCCAGGCGGTTGGCCAGCTCGCCGTCGTTGGTCAAAAGCATCAACCCGGTGCTTTCCTCATCGAGCCGGCCCACCGTGTAGACTCGCTCGGGGATTTCAGAAAGCAGGTCGACCACGCGCGGTCTGCCGGCGGGGGC
>CALCIC010000917.1 GCA_937907405.1 uncultured Isosphaeraceae bacterium
TTGCCGCCGCTTCCAACACGCATTGCGCGCGGGAGCAAGCTCCCGCACTCCACAAAGGCGAACGGTCGAGTCCCGGCGGCGAACCACGCAACCCATCAGCGCGCGAGCGAGGGATTGGGGAAGGTTCGGGGGACTCGTCGCGGCCCGCGCATCTTGAACCCTCGCTCGCGCGTCGGGCTGGTAGTTCGGAATCGGGTCGGCGGCCCGTTTACGAGACGGCTTCCTAGATCACCTGATCGCCGCCGATCGAGGTCTGGGGGCCCTTGGGGTCGTGGAGCCGGCCGAGGGTGCTTTCGAGCGACCGGGACAGCTTGGCCGTCGCGCCGTCGACGGCGTCGTCGATCGTGCCGGCCTGGTGGCTGGCGACGATCGGCTGGTGCCCCGCGAGCCGGACCTCCATCAGACAGCGTTTGTCGTTGGCCGCGCCCTTGGGCCCGTTGACGTCGGCGAGATGAACCTCGACGCGCGTGATCTGGTCGGCATGGTGCTTCAGGGCGTCTTTCAGTCCGTCGGAGATCTCTTCGAAGAGCTTCTCGCTGCCCTGGATGTGGTTGTCGGTGCGGACCTCGACGTGCATGGTGAACCTCGTTCCAACTTCGATTCTGAAAACGCTTTGCGCGAATCACTTCCGATAAGTGTAGCGCGCGTGGAGGATGAATCAAGGGGCCCCGGCGTCGGACGCCCCCCTGGTTGCGGCGTGCTGCAAACGCCCTGCGATTAGAACGGCTTTTTGTCGCTGTCGCCGAGCCCCCCCTTAAGCGGTATCTTCCGCTCGGGCTTGGGGGCCGGGGGCGTGTCGTCGTCGTCCTCGTCTTCCTCGACGGCTTCCTGGCCCTTGACGGGGAGCAGCGAGAGCGAGATCCGCTTGGCGTCGGCCTCGACCTTGAGGATGCGGACCTCGACCTCCTGGTCGGGCTGGACGACGTCGGAAATCCTCCGCACGCGGGTCGGCGAGAGTTCGGTGACGTGGATCAACCCCTCGACGCCCGGCTCGAGCTCGACGAACGCGCCGAACTCCATCAGCTTGGTGACCTTCCCCTTGACCAGCGCGCCGCGCGGATACTCGTCCTCGACGTGCTCCCAGGGGCTCTGCATCAGTTGCTTGAGGCCGAAGGTCAGCTTCTGCGTCACCCGGTCGATCCGGAGGATTTTCACGGTCACCTTGTCGCCGGGCTTGATCAGGTCCTCGGCCTTGGAGACGCGAATCCAGCTCCTCTCGCCGATCGGCAAGAGGCCGTCGACGCCGCCGACGTCGATGAACGCCCCGAAGTCCTTGACCGACCGCACCACGCCGTCGCGGATCTGGCCTTCCTCCAGCGTCGCCCAGGTCTTCTCGCGCATCTCGGCGCGCTCTTGTTCGAGCAGTTCGCGGCGGGAGACGACCAGGTTCTTCTCGCGGGCGTTGGCCTCGGTGACGACGGCGCGGAGCTTCTGGTTGACGAACGACGCCGCGTCCTCGACCCGGTTGAGGTCGATCTGGCTGATGGGCATGAAGCCTCGGATGCCGTCGACGTCGACCTCGACGCCTCCCTTGATGGTCTTGGTGACCTTGGCCTCGACGATCGCCCCTTGCTTCAGGTTGTCCCAGTTCGCCTCGATCGCCGACCCCTTGAGCCGGAGGTGGACGATCCCCTCGCTCCGGTCGAAGTGGTCGACGACGACCTCGACGTCGGTCCCCGGCGCGGGGATTTCGCCTTCGAACAGGTCGATCGGGATGACCCCCTCGCTCTTGCCGCCGAGATCAATGAACAGGCTTCGGCCGCGCTGGCTGATGACCCGCCCCATGCGAGGGCCCTGGCCCTGGCTGCGTTCCTGCCCCCGGTCCCCCTTGGCGACGGGCGCGCGTTCCGGACGCGGCGCCCGAGTTTTGGCGACGTCGAACGTCTTGGGGTCGAAGCCGCTCATGGCCGCTTCAAGCTCGGCGTCCAGGTCCTCGTCCCACTGCTTCTTGAGGGGCAGTTCGGACGTCGCGTACCGCTGGGAGGGTTCCGCCATCGCGGCGTCCATGGCGTCGTCGATCGCCCGCTCATGCGAGGGCGAGGAAGGCGCCGGTTTTCCCGGAGCCTGAGGCGTCGAGCCGGACGCCGCCGGGTTGGTCGAATGGTCGTTCGCTTCGGGCATGGATCGAGTCCGTCTGTCAGACTGGTTCAGAGGGGGATTCGCGTCCTCCAGCGTATCCACTTGCGGGAATCGAGCCAAGTCGGAGTCGGATCGCCGCCCCCTCCGCTACTGGCCGTCGACCGCGAGTTCGGTTAAGCTGACGGCCCGTATCAGGGGAGAGATTGATTTCGAGGAGTCTTTACGACATGGCGGGGCCCACACTCAGCGCCGAGGTGTTTGAATCGCTGCGGCGGTACAACACGCCGACGATCTCCAACGCGATCGAGCTTTTCAAGGTCCGGCCGCGCGACGTCGGCTTCTTGCCGCACACGATCCGGTGCTTGCTCCCGGAGATCGGCCCGATCGTCGGTTACGCGGTGACCTCGCAGACCCGGGCGACGCCGCCGGGGCCGGACGAGCCGATCGGCGAACGGCTCGGGGCGTACTTCCGGTACGTGGCCGCCGCGCCGGGACCGAAGATCGCCGTCGGCGAGGACCTCGACGTTCCAGCCGGGCTCGGCGCCCAGTTCGGCGAGGTGACCGCGACGATCCACCAGAAGCTCGGCTGCGTCGGCCACGTCACGAGCGGCTGCCCCCGCGATCTCGACGAGGTCGGCGCGCTGGGGTTCGGCCTGTTCGGCCTCAATCCGTGCGTCAGCCACGCCTACGTGCGACTGGTCGACTTCGGCAAGCCGGTCAAGATCGCCGGCGTGACGATCGCGCCGGGCGACCTGCTGCACGCCGACAAACACGGCGTCTGCATCGTGCCGATCGCGATCGCCGACAAGCTGGCCGACGCCTGCGCCGAGATCGAGCGCCTGGAACGGCCGTTGCTGGACGTCTGCCGGGGAGACGCGTTCGATCTCGAACAGTACATCCGACTTCGGGTGGGGGAGCGGGAGAAGCTCCACGAATGACCCGGCGCCGGCGCCGTCAGCCGACGCGGCGAGGGTTGGGATGCTGGACCACGGCGACGGGCTCAAAGCGGCGGTTGCGGCCCACGGCCTCGTCAGGCCGGACCTGGTCGAGCCGCTTGCCCTCGGCGTACCAGCGTCCCTTGCGGAACTCGAAGACCGCCGTCGCGTGGCGGCGCAGTTGCAGGAGGTCGAACAGGTCGGGGTCGAAATGGACGCAGACCAGGGCCAGCAGGCATCGAGTCTTCCGATCCCTGGCCCACAGCACCTCGTCGTGCCAGTGCGCCTCTTCCCATCGCCGGCCTTCGTCGTGATCGAAGCCCCCCAGCGAGGAGACGAACCGCGCTTCGAGGCGCTCGCGTTGCGACCGAAACAGGTCGCGGGCCTGATCGACGTGGAAGTCCTCGAAGAACATCCGCAACGGTCGATGCAGTATGCACCACGCCACGAACAGGCAAATGGGGAGGACGCCGACGCCGATCAGCCATCCCATGAATCGAGCCCTCGGCCACGAGCCAACAACAATCCGCTGAATACGTATTGTAAGATTTCGACGCCCCGTTCCGCAAGGGACGGTCGCGGCTGAACTCGCCCGGTCCCGCAAACCAACAGCAAGTCCGGAACCCGATGATGCCTCGTCCTCGAAACGCAACGCCTCCCCCCTCCAGGGCCGCCCTGAAGCTCGGCGCGCACATGAGCATCGCCGGCGGCCATGATCGGGCGGTTCGCTCGGCCCATGAGTTCGGCTTCGAAACCGTTCAGTTGTTCACCAAGAACAACAATCAATGGAAGGCGCCGCCGTTGACCGACGACCAGGTCGACGCGTTTCGGCGGGCCCTGGACGAAACGGGGGTCGTCGATCCGGTGTCGCACACGTCGTACCTGATCAACATGGCGAGCCCCGACGACGCGCTCTGGAAGCGGTCGATCGACGCCATGGTGGTGGAGGTCGAGCGGTGCGCCCGCCTGGGGATCGCCGACCTGGTCGTGCATCCCGGCGCGCACGTGGGGTCGGGCGAGGCGGCCGGCTTGAAGCGGGTGGCCGAGGCGCTCGACCGGGTGGTCGAGGCGACCCCGGACGCGGCGGTGACGATCGATCTGGAAACGACGGCCGGGCAGGGGAGCTGCCTGGGCCATCGGTTCGAGCATCTGCGGGACGTTCTCGCGCTCGCCTCGGAACCCGCGCGGCTGGGGGTCTGCGTGGACACCTGCCACATTTTCGCGGCGGGCTATTCCCTGGACGACCGGGTACGGTACGATGAGACGTTGGACGATCTCGACCGGACGGTCGGGCTTGGAATGGTCCGGGTCTGGCATCTCAACGACAGCCTTCGCGAGCGTGCCAGCCGGGTCGACCGTCACGCGGGAATCGGCGTCGGCCGGATCGGCCTGGAGCCGTTTCGATTCCTGGTGAACGACCCCCGATTCCGATCCCTGCCAATGATCCTTGAGACCCCCAAGGGGATCGAAGAGGGGGAGGAACTCGACGCCCGCAACCTGAGAATCCTGCGGGGGCTCGTCGCATCCTAAGGGTTCTCAGTCCGAAGTTCACGAACCTGAATCGGGGTGGCGCGGGTTCGGACTCGACCCCGTGGACGTGGGCCGCGGCCTTCTCCACACGGGGTCGAGTACGAACCCGCGCCACCCATCGGACGTTCATGATGAAGTGAATCTCCAACTCACGACGCGGGCCCGGATCGGCCCTCTCGCGGCGAGTGCATCAACTTTTCTTTGGTTCGCTCGACATCGCCCGACGCCGGGGTCCGCGGCCGGGGCGGTCGACGGCGCAGGACGGCGACCAAATCGTGGGCAAGTCGAAGCAGTCATCAAACGGTCCCTCCTCCCCCCCGACGCCTCCCGCAGCGCCGGCGGTGGACGAGTCGAGCCTGTTCATCAATCGCGAGCTGAGCTGGCTCGACTTCAACGAGCGCGTCCTCGAGGAGGCGCGCGACCCTTCCAACCCGCTGCTCGACCGGCTCAAGTTCCTCGCCATCTGTTCGTCCAATCAAGACGAATTCTTCGAGGTCCGCGTCGCCGGACTCCAGGCCCAGCTCTACGAGAGCCTGGAGCCGCAAGACCCCCCCCCCGACGGCATGGGGCCGTTGGCCCAGTTGCTCGAAATCTCGAGGCGGGCGCACGACTTCGTATCCCGACTCTACGACGTCTGGCTCAACGAGGTCCGGCCCGAGTTGGAGTCCCACGGCATCCGGATCTGCGCGCCCGACGAGCTGAGCCCAAGCCAGAACGCGTTCCTCGACGACTACTTCGAGAACCAGGTCTACCCGGTCCTCACGCCGCTGGCCATCGACCCGGCGCACCCGTTTCCGCACGTCCACAACAAGAGCCTGAACCTGGTCCTGCGAATCGAGGCGATCCACCACCACGGCCGCCAGCTCTACGCGGTGCTCCAGGTGCCCTCGGTCATCAGCCGCCTGGTCCCGCTCCCCGACGAGGGAGACGGCCGCAGGCAGTTCGTGCTTCTGGAGGACGTGATCGGCCCCCGCCTCGACGCCCTCTTCGGCGGCTACCGCACCGTCGAGCGCGTGGCCTTCCGAGCGACCCGCAACAGCGATCTCTCGATCCAGGAGAACGAGGTCAAGAGCAGCCTCCTCTCGACGATCGAGGAGACGCTCCGTCAGCGCAAGTGGGGCGCGCCGGTCCGGCTCGAGATCTCGGAGCGGGCCGACGCCGACTTCCTGGCGCAGCTTCTCTCCGCCTCGGCCCTCGAACTGGAGGCGCGCGACGTCTACAAGGTTCCCGGCCCCGTCGACCCGACGGTGCTCCTGGGGCTTTACAAGCTCGAAGGATTCCGAGACCTCCGCGAGCCGCCCTACGAGCCCAAGACCCCCCCCGCGTTCACCGGCCGCAAGAGCGTCTTCCGGGCGATCAGGGACCAGGACTTCCTGGTCCATCACCCCTACGAGTCGTTCAGCACCGTGGTCCAGTTCATCGAGGAGGCCAGCGAGGACCCGCAGGTGCTGGCCATCAAGATGACCCTGTACCGCACGGCCGACTCCAACCCGATCATCACCGCGCTGGCCCGCGCCGCCGAGAACGGCAAGCAAGTCACCGCCCTGGTCGAGCTGCAAGCCCGGCTCGACGAGGAGAACAACATCGACAAGGCCCGGATGCTCCAGAAGGCCGGCGTCCACGTCGTGTACGGAATCGTGGGCCTCAAGACCCACTGCAAGGCCGCGCTCGTGGTGCGCCGCGAGCACGACGGCATCCGCCGCTACGTCCACCTGGGCACCGGCAACTACAACCACACCACCGCGCGGCTGTACACCGACCTTAGCTTCTTCACCTGCCGACCCGAGATCGGCGAGGACGCGAGCGCCCTGTTCAACCTGCTGACCGGCTATTCCCAGGGCAACACCTGGAACAAGCTCGTCGTGGCCCCGATGCACCTCGCCGACCGCCTCGCCATGCTGATTCAGCGCGAGGCCGACCACGCGAGGGCCGGCCTGCCCGCCCGGATCATCGCCAAGATGAACTCGTTGGTGGACCCCAGGATCATCTCGCTGCTTTACGAAGCCTCGCGGGCCGGCGTGAAGATCGACCTCATCATCCGAGGCATCTGCTGCCTGCGGCCGGGCGTCCCCGGAGTTTCCGAGAACATCACGGTCCGAAGCATCGTCGACAAGTACCTGGAGCACTCGCGGATCGCCTACTTCGCCAACGGCGACGATCCCGAGGTCTTCCTCTCGTCGGCCGACTGGATGCCGCGCAACTTCCGCCGCCGGGTCGAGCTGATGTTCCCGATCGAAGATCCGCTGCTCCGCTCGCGGATCATCGACGAGATCCTGGCGATCACGCTGTCCGACAACCTCAAGGCCCGCGTCCTCCAACCCGACGGCACGTACAAGCGCATCCAGCCCGGACCCGACGAGCCGATCATCCGCTCTCAGGTCGAATTCCAGAACCTGGCCCGAGAGCACGACAAGGCGCTCTCGATGGTCCACGCCGTCGCCACGGCCGACCGACCGCTTCGCGCCGGCGAGCCCTGACCGCAGTCCGCGTCCGGGTCGCGTGCGGCGATCAAGGGAGACCGTCGGGTAAGCGTCTGATAAATGGGTGGACGGTCAGGCGGCGAGGGGGGGGGCGTCCCACTCCTCTTGCTC
>CALCIC010000918.1 GCA_937907405.1 uncultured Isosphaeraceae bacterium
TTCTCGACGCAGGCGACCTTCATCCCGAGCTGCGCCGCCCGGATCGCCGCCACATAGCCCCCCGGGCCCGCCCCGACGACCACCAAGTCGTACCGATCTGCCACCGAATGCTCCTTTGGTTTGCGCGCGGATCTGCTGGATTCTAGAAGGGAAGGCAAGGCTCTCGGAAGAGCCACTCTAACCGAGCGTACTCCGCACGTAAACCGCGTGGGAATCGCGCGTCGTCGCTGTCGCGCCTCACCAGTGCGCCGAACCGAAAGCCTCGCTCGATCGTCAAAGGCAAGCGGTCACGCGCCGCCGAGCAGGCGATCGTATTCCGCATGGGCGCCGATCCAGAACCAGATGGGATCGGGGCCGTCTTCGACCGCCAGAGCTCGGTAGTGCAGACCGACTCGGACGGACCAAAATCGGCCGATCCTCTTGAAACGAAGCGAAGGTTGCCGAGAGTCCTGACGGAGTGGCTGATAAGCGGAGTCGGCCAGTTGCTGGACGTCGTCGGGCAGCCGACGATAGCAGGACCAAAACCTTGGGGTCGCGCGGTGATTTACAGGTCGGTGCAGCGCCCCTCTCGACGGTCACGGAGCGCCTCGTCGGCCAAGGCGTCCAACCGGCCTTCGGCGACGTCCTTCTCGAACTGGCGGTCCCACGCCTCGGCGTCGAACTCCGCGAACCAGGCGCGAAACGCGGCCAGGTCCTCGTCCGGGAGCTTGCGGATGGCGTCCTCGATCTCATCGACGGTGCTCATGTCTCCCCCCCGCGTCCCCGAATCGAAACCAGGCGTTCGACCGCCTGATCAAAGAGTCCGGCAGACCACCCCGCCGAGCTTGCCTCGCCTCGATTGTAGCAGTAGCCTCCGCGGCGAGGTGAAGCCGCCCAGACCGCAGCGTGAGGTTAGGCGTCGGCCGGCTCCCACGTGCGATGCGGGGCGACCTCGATGAGCTCCTTGAGCGCCGTCGCGCCGCTCCCGGCCTCCATGTTAAGCTTGGCCGGGACGAAGCTGTCGCCGTCATACTCGGGCGTGACCTTGAAGTCCAGGTCCTCGCCGGCCTCGACGCGGCGCTGGACCTCCGCTTCGAAGGCCCGCTTCCGCTCCGCCAGCGCCGGGGGGAGGTAGGTGACGTTCCGAGGGTCGTCCGTGCCGCCGAACTCGGCCGGCCACATCAGGACCTTCACGACGAGGCCCCGGGCCAGCAAGGAGTCGAGTTGCTCGCGCGACTTGCGACGCCTTTCCTGCATCTCGCGACGGCTCGGCGAGAACACGCCGCGAATCGTGTCAAAGAAGCTCACTTCCGCCTCCTCCGTAGAACCGGCTTCGGGTCGAATGCCGGGCGGGGTCGGGCTCGATCAGATCGACAGCAGCATGCGCTCGGGGTCTTCGAGACAATCCTTGATCCGGACCAGGGCGCTGACGGCCTCGCGGCCGTCGATCAGGCGGTGGTCGTACGAGAGCGCCAGGTACATCATCGGCCGGATCACGATCTGGTCGTCGACGACGACCGGGCGCTTCTTGATCGCGTGCATGCCGAGGATGCCGCTCTGGGGGGGGTTGAGGATCGGGGTCGAGAGCAACGAGCCGAAGACGCCGCCGTTGGTGATGGTGAACGTCCCCCCCTGGAGGTCGTCGACGCCGATGGTCCCCTTGCGGGCCTTGTCGGCGAACGCGCCGATGGCCTTCTCGATCTCGGCGAACGACAAGGCGTCGGCGTCGCGGAGCACCGGGACCATCAGCCCGCGCTCGGTGCTGACCGCCACGCCGATGTTGAAATAGTTCTGGTAGACGATCTCGTTCCCCTCGATCCGGGCGTTGACGGCCGGAAAGGCCTTGATCGCCTCGATCGTCGCCTTGACGAAGAACGACATGAAGCCCAGCGAGACGCCGTGGGCCTTCTGGTACTTCTCCTTGTACTTCGACCGCAGGTCCATGACCCGGGTCATGTCGACCTCGTTGAAGGTCGTGAGGATGGCGGCGGTCTGCTGGACCTCGACCAGCCGCTGGGCGATCCGCTGCCTGAGCCCGCTCATCCGCTGCCGGGTCTCGCGCTCGCCGCGCCCGGGGGCGGGAGAGGGGACGGAAGGAGCGGCCGGTTTGGCGGCGGCCGGCGGCTCGGCGGCCTTGGCCGTCGCGGTCGCCGCTTCGAGATGCTCCAGGACGTCCCCCTTGGTGATCCTGCCGTCGCGACCGGTGCCGGCGACCTTCGACGGGTCGATCCCTTCCTCGGCGACGATCCGACGAACCGAAGGCGCGAGCGTGGCGGTGCTCGATCCGCCGCCGTCCGCCGCCTCGGGCTTCGCGGCGGCGGCCGGGGGGGCCTTCTCGGCCGGTTTGGCGGCGGGCGCGGGAGTCCCGGCCGGGTCGATCGTGCCGATGCTCGCGCCGATGGCGACGACGTCCCCCTCGGCCGCTCCGAATTTGAGCACGCCCGAGGCCGGCGCGGGGACGATGTTGGTCGCCTTGTCGGTCTCCAGCTCGAACAGCGGATCGCCGGCTTTCACCTGCGAGCCGTCGGCGACGAGCCAGCGCGAGAGGATTCCTTCCGTAATCGATTCACCGACCCCCGGAACCTTGATCGAAACTGCCGACATCTTCAACTCACTCCTTGGCGAAGGCCGACGGCGGCCAGCGCGCGGACGGGGGTGGCGGTGACGAGATGGGGGACCGCGGCGCCGATCACGGCCGCCTCGACCAGTTCGGACTGCTCGCGATCGTGGACCAGCTTGGAGCCCGTCGCCGGGCTGGCGCTGGCGTCGCGGCCGACGTACTGGAACGGCGAGCCGACCAGCTCCGCCAATCGAGGCGCGACGAAGCTCCACGCCCCCATGTTCTGCGATTCTTCCTGGACCCAGACCCACTCGCGGACCGCCGGGTAGCGGTCGAGGACCCGCTTCAGCTCGGCGGCCGGCCACGGATAAAGCTGCTCCAGGCGGACGATGGCGACCTCGCGCTCCTGGCCGACCTCGGCGCGCTTGGCCACCAGGTCGTAGTAGACCTTGCCCGAGCAGAGGACCATTCTTCGGGCGCGGTCGGGCGAGGCGGGGTCGTCGAGCACGTCGTGGTACTGGCCCACGACCAGTTGCTCGACGGGCGAGACCGCCTCCTTGCGCCGCAGCAGGCTCTTGGGCGTCATCACGATCAACGGCATCCGGAAGTTGCGCCGGACCTGACGCCGCAGCAGGTGGAAGTACTGGGCCGGCGTCGACGGGACGACGACCTGGATGTTGTCCTCGGCGCAAAGCTGGAGATAGCGCTCGAGCCGGGCGCTGGAATGCTCGGGCCCCTGCCCCTCGTAGCCGTGGGGAAGGAGCATGACCAGGCCGCTGCCTCGTCCCCACTTCGACTCGGCCGAGGCGATGAACTGGTCGATGATCACCTGGGCGCCGTTGGC
>CALCIC010000919.1 GCA_937907405.1 uncultured Isosphaeraceae bacterium
GGTCCCGTGTCAGAGAGGTTCGACCCGTCGAGCTCGACCGTCGACGAGACCGGACCGACCTTGACGACCCTGGCCTTGCCGACCGCCGCCTTGGGGTCGGTCAAGGCGTCGTCCTTGACCTTGAAGTCGAAGAGCGCGAAGGTGACGGCGTCGTCGGCCGTCGGTTCCGGGATCCCGTGGATCCGCCCCAGGTCGGCCGTCCATCCTCCGTCGTTGCGGCTCACCACCGCATATCGCGGCGTGGGGCCGAGCGCGCCGCCGAGGAAGGGTTGATTCAGGTCGTCCGGCTGCGTGGCCTCCAGTTGCGGCGACTGCCGCGGGACCTGACCCCGGAGCAGCGCGGACGCGCGATCGAAGAGGTTGCGATAGGTCGCCTCGCCGCCGGACGATCGGAGCGCGTCGCCCAGGAAGTACGAGAACGCGCCGCGGCGGACCCCCTCGCTCTGATGCTCCTTCGCCTCTTCGTCGTCGCGGCAGGCCGCCAGCAGGACGTGCCGTCCTCCGGTGTTCCAGCCCGAGGGGTTCTGACTCAGATTCCGCGTGACGACGCCCATCGCCTCGACCTGTTGCGGAGTGACGAGGAACGTGTCGATCGGCCTGGGACGGGTGTCGGTCTCAGCACGGCGGACGCCGTCCTGGAAGTTCCGGGTGCCCGAGCCCGAATGACAGCAATCCAGAATCAGGACGACGTGCGGGCCCTTCGCGGCGACGTCGTGAATCAGCTTCGCCAACTCCTTGTCGGCCAGATCGTGCGAGCCTTCGGTGCGGCTGTCGTAGAGGACGAGCGTTTCGTCGAGCCGATCGGGTTCGATGTGCCAGAATTCCTCGGGCGCCCGCGCCTGCGACCCGTGGCCGCTGTAGCAGAAGAGGGCGACGTCCCCCTCGCCGGCCTGCCCCAAGTGCTCGACGAACGCCTTGATGAACGCTTCTCGCGTCGCTTCGTCGTTCGATAAGGTGCGGATCTTGAGCGCCTCGTCAACCGCGCGCCCCTCGCCCGGCGCGACTCGCCCCTCCAGGAAGAGTTTCATCTCCTTGAGGTCGTTGACGCAGCCCTGAAGCCTGGGCACGGGCGAGGGATAGTCGTCGATTCCAACCAGCAGCGCGTAGATCGTCTTCATCGAAGTAGATAGCTCCAGGGCGGTCGATCTTCCGTGCGAGAATCTGGCGACATGCGGTTTCTCTCGCAATATGATTAAGAATGCCAGTCTCATCCCGCCAAGTCCAGGGAAATCGAACATGAATAGCGGGAAATGTTTCAATTCTAGACCGGTGGCCTTGCATGGCGCTCGACGCCGTCGCACGTCGCCGACCATCGGACGGGGGCCGAGATGGGAACGCGGCTGATCGCGGCGGATGTTCACGAATTGATTGAATGGCCGCGCCGACCTCGATGCGACTCCGCGCGCCTCGGCCGGATGAGCCGAACTCCGACCGTTCCGGCTCGGCCGACGGCCTCAAAGGGGGAGGGCCGAGGCCACGTCGACGGGGCCCCCGACCAGGGTCCGGCCGTTGCGGGGGGCCGACAACGCCGCGGCGGGGCTCGCCGCGCGCCGGATTCTTGCTGCAAGGCAAGCATTATGTCAGCATTAACGCATCAATAAACCGCGGCCGGCTGGTCAGAGTCGTCTCCGGAAGCGGCGCCGCGCGAGGGCCAGAACGCCCAGGCCTCCGGTTGAAAGCATGAGGAGGCCAGCCGGCTCCGGAACGGCGATGAGCCCGTGAGTGACGCCGTTCAGAGTAAAACTACCAGATAAATATCCGTTATTGTTGATTCCTGAAAGATATGTCGACGAGCTCCCGGGAACGACGTAACTTCCGAGCGCGCCGTCAGGGCTTCTTACGAACCCGGCGGCGATCGTTACGAATCCACTGCTGGTGAAGAAACTGACCACCGAGTATCCGACGGACAGGCCGGCGTCGTTGATTTCGGATCCGAAGGTCGAGGCGCTCTGTGGGACGTCGAAGGTGGTGAAGCTCCCGTCGGCCGCGCGGATGAAACCGTGGAATGCGAGTCCATCGAAGTAGAACCCCGAGACTTGACCTAGGTCGTTGATCCCTTGCGCATACGTCCACGAGGCGCCGGGAACATCGAACGTCGCGAAGCCGCCGTCGGCCGCGCGGATGAAACCGTGGAAGTCGAGGACGCCGTTCAGCGAATACGTGCCGGCGATTTGCCCGAGGTTGTTGACGGCGTAGCCGAAGGTCGAGACGGCCCCCGGCACGACGAACGTGGTGATCGTCCCATCGACGGCGCGCTCGTACCCGTACGACCCCAGGCCGGCGTCGAAATAACCGACGACGACGCCATTATTGTTGATGCCTTGTCCATATGTGGATGTGCTCCCGGCCACGTCGAAAGCGTCGATCGCGCCGTCCCCCAGGCGGATGAAGGCGTGGGAGGTCGCGCCGACCACATAGGTTCCGACCGCGTCCAGCCGATCATTCAGGGCGTTGACGACGGTCGACGCGGCGCCCGGCACGTCCACGGTCACGAACGAGTCGCCCCGGACGTCGCCCGTCGCGAGAACCCCCGAGCAGAACAGAACCCCGAACATGACCCATGTGATTCGGCTCATCGACGATTCTCCCCGCGAGCCCGCGTTCGCGGCCTCGTTCTCCCAAGGACGTTGGCAAGACTGGATGAAACCACCATCGTACATTTTGTGAGTCGAGAGAGGATTGACGCGTGACGACGAAGGAGGCCTCGACGTGATGCCGACAGTTGCGCGGCCCAATGGTTTGGGGCGAACGAAGGTTCAGACCGCAAGTGCGCGACCCAGAAACCGAAGCCACGATCCATCCGAATGCGCCATCCTTGCGACCCTACATGCACAATTGTGATCGTCATGCCGCTTGTCAAGATCATTCCGTTGCGACCCCCGAACCTCCCCTAGATTTGAAAGTCACGCCCGAAGATGATTGCAGGACGTTTGGTTTCAATTCGGTGTCGGCGTTCGCTTGGCCGGTGGGGCTTCCACGAGCTGCGCCGCCGCGCAATCGCTCGGGTCGATGCTGGTGCGAATGATGCAAGGCGTTGACTGAATTCATGATGCGACGAACAAGCGAGACGTGCTCCGTCGCTGTCCGCAAGCGATCCCGTGGCCCGTCAATCGACCCGCCGTCCTTGGCCTTCGACATGGGCCAGGTCACGGCGGTCCGTTCGTTGTTTGCTTTGATTCGCTTCGCCTGTTGAAAAAAAACACCATAAACTTTGGTTCAGACTCCGGAATATTCTTGACGTCCGTTGTGAGCGCGAGTTAACTGTGCCCGTTAGCCATGCTCATTGCAAAGGGATACTGACTTCAAAGGTATCCTATGCAACTAAAGGATGCGGTACGTTGGGATATTCTGCATCTTTGATCTATATCTTCCGGCGGTGACCTGTCCGTTTCAACCGGGCTCGTTGCGTGCATGACGCCCGCCTGAAGAATCCCCGACGCCTCGTCGTTCGTGGACTTCGTCGCGTCCTTCTGGACCGCGACGGTCGATGCAAAGCCGACCTCCAACCTTTCGGATCGGAGCGCCCGACGACGTGCCGCGCGCACGGCGGGCCGCTTCGTACGTAGTCACGACGATCAGTCGTGCGCCGAGCACGATTGCGCGCTTTCGTATGGATTTCGCTCTCTCGATAGAAGGAATGCGGCGTCGCCAGGCGAGCAGCGGATCGGCCGATCTCGGCCGAGATCACTAGGAGATTCACCGATGTTCTACTCCGTTACGCGGCAATGGCTGGAAAGCTCATCGAAGGCTCATCGACGCAGTCGTCGTCGTCGGGAGCGCGCCCGGGCGGCGAGCCTGTTCAGGCCGATCATGCTCGACCTTGAGGATCGGACGCTGCTGTCGACGCTCGTCGTCACGAACGATTTGGACCATGGGCCGGGTTCGTTGCGGAACCAGATCGCGGCCGCCGCTTCCGGAGACACGATCACGTTCGACAATTCGCTGGTCGGTCATACCATCACGCTGACCACCGGCGAATTGGTCATCTCCCGTAGCATCTCCATCATCGGTCCGGGCTCCAATCGTCTGGTGATCAGCGCGAACCTGAATTCCCGGGTCATCGACGTCGCGCCCGCCCAGCCGCCTCCGGGGGTCGCGGCGAACGCGTTGATCAACGTGGTGATCGCGGGCCTGACGATCACGCTCGGCCGGGCGACCAGCAGCTCTCCCCACGGCAGCCAGGGGGGCGGAATCTACGCCGGTTCCGCCGATCTCAGCCTGACGGACGTGATCGTCGCCTCGAACGAGGTCAAGGGGGCGCCCGGATCGATCGGCGCGCCGGGGCTCAGCGGCGGCGACGGCGGCGACGGCGAGAACGGGACGAATGGAGCCGGCGGTTCCGGCGGCGGTTCCGGCGGCGGCGGCGGCAGCGCGTTCGGCGGCGGGATCTACCTGGTCGGCGGCGACCTGTCGATGACCGACAGCACGGTGGCCTCGAACGCGTCGTACGGCGGACCGGGCGGCTACGGCGGCGTCGGAGGCGCCGGCGGCAAGGGGGGCGACGGCACTCTGTCGGTGACCACGGCCGGCGCCGGCGGCAACGGCGGTAACGCCGGCTCCGGCGCGAACGGCGGCTCGGGCGGCGCGGGGGGCTCGGCTTTCGGGGGAGGCGTCTACTTCGCGGGAGGGACGATCACCGTCCTCCGGACCCTGGTGACGTCGAACCAGGCGGTCGGCGGCCCGGGCGGCTACGGCGGGGCGGGCGGGGCCGGCGGGGCCGG
>CALCIC010000920.1 GCA_937907405.1 uncultured Isosphaeraceae bacterium
CACCATCAAGCCGATAGAAGACGAATTGTAGGTATGTTAATTGACGCCGAACGCCCAAGCGGCGATGAAGGGGACGAAATCGGCTGGTTCACGGAAATTCGGAACATTGAATACCGTCCCCTTGGGGTCTCGTTCCACCGGGCCGGTCGGATTGGACATCCATCCCTTGGGGCTGAGCACCCATTCGGACAGGGCGCAGGTGTTGCTGAGGCCGTCGGTGATCGCCTCCAACGAGGCGGGCGATTTGGATGGGAAGACGCCTTGGCTAACATGACCCTGGAAGTACACCCCCGCGTTGCCCGCGTAATTGTTCCAAGCATAAGGTCCGAAGGATCCCTTATCTGAAGGGCACAGAAACGTGGAGACGACAATCCCCGCAGCTGTAAAATTAGGCGAGTCTGTAGCGGGGTTGCCTCCTGGGAACTGAAAATTGATCGCATTGTACACGTTTCGCTGATCGAGCGCGGGGAGCAGCATCGCATGTAAGGAGTGGCGATTGGCGGTTCGCGGAAAGCCACCCACCACGGCCGCGTAGGCGTGCAGGGCCACTCCCATCTGTTTCAGATTGTTGACGCACTGGGCGCGCCGCGCCGCCTCGCGCGCCGACTGGATGGCCGGGAGTAGCAAGGCGATCAAGAGGCCGACGACGGCGACGACCACCAGCACCTCGATCAGCGTGAAGCCGACGCGCTTACTCGCCGCACTTCGGTCTAAATATTCATTCGTGTGCATGATTTAAATTCGGAAATATCCAATTCGTCTTCAAGTCTTGGCCACTCTTGGTCCGTCACAAGATACCGCCTTTTATTAGCGATGCAAATCGAATATCAAAATTCTTCCAATTTTAATTCATTAAGTTTCACCGAGGCATCCCGACGCCAACCTCCGCCTTCACGCCTGGCGGACCACGACCTTCACGCCCCGGGCGGGCCGAAGCGTGATGGTGGGCAGGAGCACCACGTCGGCGTCGGGGGCGAGTTCCAGGCGGTAGCGGCCGGCGATCGAGGCCAGCAGGAGCGAGGCTTCCATCAGGGCGAAGTTGTTGCCGATGCAGATCCTCGGGCCGCCGCCGAAGGGGAAGTAGGCGTAGCGGTGGATCGACTCGCGGTTCGCCTCGCTCCAGCGCTCGGGGCGGAACGTCTCGGGGTCGTCGAACCAGCGCGGGTCGCGATGGACGGTCCACTGGGGCATGAAGATCGTCATGCCGACGGGGACCTCGTAGTCGCCGAGCGGCACCGGCTCGACCGCCTCGCGGCCGAGCATCCACACGGTCGGGTAGAACCGCAGGGTCTCGGTTACGACCATGCCGGTGTAAGGCAGCCTGGGCAGATCGGCGAACGTCGGCGGCCGTCCTCCCAGCACGGTTTTCAGCTCGGCGTGGAGTTTGGCCTCGACCTCGGGATGGTTCGCAAGCACGTAGAAGACCCAGGCCAGGGTGTTGGCGGTGGTCTCGTGACCGGCCATGAAGAGGGTCATCGCCTCGTCGCGGAGCTGGGCGTCGGTCATCTTCCGGCCGCTCTCCTCGTCCTGCGCGTGCAGGAGCATCGAGAGCAAATCGCCGCGGTCCTCGCCGGTCCGCCGCCGCTCGGCGATCATGCCGAGGATGATCGCGTCCAGCCGCTTCGCCGCGCGTTCGAGGCTGCGGTTCAACGGCGTCGGGACCCAGTTGGGGATCGGGATCAACGCGCCGGTGCGCGCGATGAAGTTGTTCATGAGGACTTCCATCGCCGCCGACGCCTCGGCCGCGTCGCCGCCGATCTCGGCGTCGAACAGCGTCTTGGCGACGATCTCAAGCGTCAGCCGCATCAGGTCGTCCTGCACGTCGCGGGTCTGGCCGGGCGCCCACGATTGGAGCATCCGCTCGGCGTAGTCGACCATGACGCCGGCGTACGAGGCGATTCGATCGCGGTGGAAGGCCGGCTGCGCCAGCTTCCGCTGGCCGCGCCAGAAGTCCCCCTCGCTGGTCAAGAGGCCGTTGCCCAGCGTCCGCTTGGTGTTCCGAAGCCGGTAATGCTTGATGAACTTCCGGTTCTGCTCGACGAGCACTTGCTCGATCAGGTCGGGATGGTAGACGAACCAGATCGGCCGCGGGCCGAACCGCACCGAGACGACGTCGCCGTACCGCCTCTGCCAGTTCGTGAGCGCCGCCAGGCGGTCGCGGCCGAACTCCCGGAGGTTTCCGGCGAGCCACTGCGGCTTCGGCCCCGGCGGAACCTTGGTGCGAATCGAACTCCCGGCCATGACACCCGACCCTTTCTCCAGGTCTCTGCGCGTCGATTCAGGCGGACTCGGCGGGCTCGACCGACTCGACCGTCCGCCGCGGATCGATGAGCAGCCACAGGACCATTCCGAAGAGGGCCAATCCGATGTAGACGGCGAAGCCGGGGTCCCATTGCGCGCGGCCGGTGCGGCCTTGACTCTTCATCAGGTCGACGAACCAGCCGAGGAAGAGGGGCGAGAAGACGCCGCCGAGGTTGCCGATCATGTTCATCATCCCGAACAGGGCGCCGACGTGCCGGCCGCTGACCTGGGTGGCGCAGGCCCACCAGGCGGGCACCTGGATCTGGACGCCGAAGCAGGCCAGGGCGACGAAGACGGCGGACAGGGTCGTCGAGTCGACGAGCAGGCTGGCCGCGACGCCGACCGCCGCCAGCGCGGCGCCGACGACGCTCTGGAGGGTCCGTCCCCAGCGCGGGCTCCCCGTCCTGGCCGTCAGCCAGTCGCTCAGCCAGCCCCCCGACAGGCAGGCCGCCGTCCCCGCGGCGAACACCATGCTCATCAGGACGCTCGACTGGTTCGCGGACGCGCCCCGCGCGGCCTGGAGGTACTTGGGGTACCAGGCCATGAGCAGGTTGTAAATCGCCGCCATCGAGAACATCGCCAGGCCCAGGAGCCAGACGTCGGGCGTGCGGAAGACCCGCCTCCAGGGGATGGCGTCATGCGCCCGGAAGCCGCCCTCGGCGCGGCCCTCGGCGATGAGCGTCCTCTCGGCGTCGTTGACCGCCGGGTGCGTCTCGGGATCGTCTCGGAACCAGGCGTAGAAGGCGATCGCCCAGACGACGCCGACGAGGCCGAACACCCCGAAAGTGCCCCGCCAATCGAGCACGTTGATCATCGCCTGGGACGCCATCGGGGCGATCGTGCCGCCGAGGAGCATGGATGTCGCGATGACGCTCTGGGCCCGGGCGCGGGTCGAATCGGGGAACCAGACGCGCAACACCCTCGCCGCGTTGGGAAGGGCGCCGGCCTCGCCGGCCCCGAACAGGAACCGGACGACCAGCAGCATCGCCAGACCGTTGGCGGCGCCCGTCAGCGCGGTGAAGAGCGACCACCAGACGACGATCCGCGTCAGCACGCCCCTGGACCCGAACCGATCCCCCCAACGGCCGGTCGGGATCTCGAAGAGGACGTAGGAGAGGCTGAAGGCGGAGGCCACCGCGCCCCACCAGAAGTCGTCGATCCCGAGCGACTTCTGGATCTGCGGCCCGGCCTGTCCGATGCAGACCCGATCGAGATAGAGCACGAACGTCATCGCGGCCAGGAACGCGAGGACGCCGTACCGCACCCGCGTCGGCGCCTCGCCGACCGCCGCCCCCGGCTCGGGCCGGGAGAATCGCGCAATCAAGTCGTCTTTCATCGGACGGGAGTCTCCCTGATCCTGAAGGGCCGGGAGAGCCGGCCGGATGAATTCCGCGGCGGGGCCTCGAAGCCTGCCGCCGCGGTCGCCGACGGATCACTTGGAACGCGAAGCCAGCTCGGCCTTGGCCTTGGCGATCACGGTTTCCAGCGCGACCGGCTTGCCCCCCTGGCGCTTGCTCTCGTCGGCCGCTTCCATGAATGCGAAGATTTCGATCGTTTCCTCGGCGCTCACCGGCGGCTTGCCGGTCCTGAAGAACTTGCAGATCTCGACGACCATCGGCTCATAGCCCGCGTAGCTGCCGCCGGGGGCGATCCCCTTGGTGCCGAAGACGGTCGCGCCGTAGCCCTTGGCGCCCTCTCGAATTCCCCGGAACGTGCCGATCCGGCCTCCCTTCCAGACCCCCGCCGCCAGCTCGGCGCCCTTCGTCTGGACCCGGCTGACCGATTCGCAGCCCGTCCCCATGATCGTGAACAGGGTCTCGACGCCGTGAATCCCGTACCAGTAGAGGTCGGGGTGATGCTCTTCCAGCTCGCAAGGCCCGTACGCGGAGCAGCCGACGACCTCGCCGACCTTGTCGTTGCCGCCGCGCATCGCGGCGATGTCCGGGCTGAACCGCAGCGAAGAGCTGGAGAAGACGGGCGTGCCCGACTCCCTGGCCAGATCGTAAATCGCGATGGCGTCGGCCAGCGTCCCGGCCACCGGCTTGTCGATGAAGACCGGCTTCTTGGCCGCGAAGACGGGGCGGACCTGAGCCAGGTGGGGGCGGCCGTCCACGCTTTCAAGGAACACGACGTCGACCTTGTCCAGGAGCGCCTCGATCGAATCGACGATCTCGACGCCGTGCTTGTCGCGCAGCGTGCTCGTGTATCCGGCCACGCGGTCGCGGCTCGAAGGGATGGCGGCGCTCCCCCTCGGATAGGCCGCGACGATTCGGACGCCCGCGAGATCCCCCACGGCCTTGGGGCCGTTCAGCAGCGCGGCGAACGCCGGCGCGTGCGACGTGTCCAACCCGATGATCCCCGCCCGCAACGGCTTGGCCGGTTCGTCCGCGACGGCGACCGAGTACCCCGACGACAACGCGGCCAGAACGACGACGTTCCACAAACGCATGACGAACTCCTCGAAGATTGCGTTGAAAGAAGACGCCAAAATACCCTGAGAGAGCCCCATCCACAAACGAAATCGGCGGGAACCGCTTCCACTCCGAACGTCTGGCGAGCCCCGCGCGGGCC
>CALCIC010000921.1 GCA_937907405.1 uncultured Isosphaeraceae bacterium
CCGCCGGCAACGGCGACTCCTCGGCCGACGCGGCCGGCAGGTCCGGCAACAGCGACTCGGTCTCGATCGGCTCTTGATACACCACGAGGGTGCCGGCGACCAGATCGCCGAGCCGTTGGCTGTCCCTCGTGAACAGCAGGCTGACCAGCCCGACGCCGTAGAAGAACGGCAGGAAGTCGATCACCCGCAGCAGGTTCCGCAACAGCGTGTCGAAGAACCGAAGCGCGTATCCACCTTGTCGGATCACCCGGACGTGAAGCAACCGCTTGCCCGGCGTCTGGCCGTTCCAAAGCCACTCGAAGAGGATGAAGTAGCCGTTGTACAAGAAGAAGACCGTCAAGCCGCCGATCGCGGCCGCCCAGGCTTCCCCCCCCTCGCCCATGCCGCTGAGAAGCAGCGCGACGGTGGAGATGAGTAGATTGATGCAGACCTGGCCGGCGACGAGCATGGCGAAGAAGTCGACGAGGTAGGCCGCGGCGCGGCTCCCCGGCCCCGCCAGGGCGTAGGTCAGCTCGATGTTCTCCGGAGTGCGGATCGTCAGCACGCGTTGCACCAGAGGCGTTTCATGGTCGTTCATGAGTTTATTCGCTCGCGTAAAGATTCCTGGGCGCGGTTGCAGGCCTTCCTGGAACAGGCGCGGCGGCTGTCGCTGGCGCGAGTGCCGCTCGACGACTTCCGCGAGGGCAGCTCGCTTTACCGACAGGCGGTTGCGGACTTGGCGTATGCGCGTATGTGTTTCCCCGGTCATCCGGTCGTCCAGGAGCTTGGTCGGCTCGTCGGCCAGGCGCACAGCATGCTCTATCAGCCGGGCCGCGCCAGGTCAAGCGGTTGGACTCAATTCTGGCGACGGACCTGGCCGTCGAGCGTCCGCCTCGCGGCCGGGCCGATCCTCCTGGCCGCCGCGCTTTTCTGGGCCGCCGCCGTGGTGGGCTTCTTCCTCACGGCGTGGACCCCCGCGCTCGAGCGGTTCTTCGTGAGCCCGGCCATGCGCGAGGCCATCACCGCGAAACGGCTGTGGACGGAGTCGCTCACCCGCACCGCGCCGACGGCGGGCAGCCACATCGCGGTGAACAACATCAACGTCTGCCTGCTGTCGTGGGCGCTGGGGCTGACCTTCGGCGTCGGCACCGTCTGGCTCGTGGTGTTCAACGGGATCATGCTCGGCGCGATCGCCGCGGCCTGCCTTCGCGCGGGAATGCTGGCGCCGCTCGCGGAGTTCGTAATCGGCCACGGATCGCTGGAACTCCCCGCAATCTGGATCAGCGCGGGCGCCGGTCTGCTCATGGCGAACGCCATGCTGTTCCCCGGCCGCTACGGCCGGCGTGACGAGATCCGGCTCCAAGGGCGGACCTCGGTTCGGATCATCGTCGGAGTCGTTCCTCTGCTGCTGGTCGCTGGAGCGATCGAGGCGTTCATCTCGCCGAGCGACGCCCCGGGCGTCGCCAAGGCCCTGCTCGGCCTCTGCCTCGGCTTCGCCCTGCTGGGCTACATCCTGCTCTGCGGGCGAGACGAGAGAAACCAGGAGTTGCCCAAGAGCCCCAGCGAGGCGATCATTCAAACCGCAAGCGGGACGATCTGAACCCTCTGACCGAGAGGTCGTTGAAAAGTGGTCGTGGCGGTCTTGCCAGCCGCTCGAAATCCGGCTGCGACTCGGCCTCAGGGGATTGCCAGCGGCCGGCTGGCCTCCTTCACAACGGTCTGGGCTCGCAGGGGCCCGCGGAGGGAATTGTACGGTCGACCTAAGTCGTTTTTAGGCCTTAGTGGAGCGGAAGGGGATCGAACCCTCAACCTCAGCATTGCGAACGCTGCGCTCTCCCAATTGAGCTACCGCCCCGACTGGATTCGGGATATCAAATAGACTAGCGATGGGCCTTCTCCGATGCAAGATGAACTGAGGCGATTTGGAGCCGAGAGCATGTCGAAC
This sequence comes from uncultured Isosphaeraceae bacterium, assembly GCA_937907405.1. Classification (GTDB taxonomy): domain Bacteria; phylum Planctomycetota; class Planctomycetia; order Isosphaerales; family Isosphaeraceae; genus Paludisphaera. The sequence continues at coordinate 1,925 of CALCIC010000921.1, forward strand.
ACCGTCCGCCGCCTGATTTTCCGCGTTTTCCCACTGGTCGCGGCTGGGATTCTCGGGGCCTCCGGCGCCTGGGCCGACGAGGAACCCTGGCGGTTCACCGACTGGAAGCCGGTCGTCGCCGAGGCCGTGTTCAAGGGGACCGGCGCCGACACCTGGGACCGCAACATCCGCGAGCGCGGGTTCATCCTGATCGACGACGACGGGACGTTCAACCTCTGGTACACCGGCTACAAGGGGGACAAGACCCAGGCCATGTCGCTGGGCCGCGCCACGTCGAAGGACGGCGTCCACTGGACCCGCGACGCCGCCAATCCGATCTTCGACAGGTCGTGGGTCGAGGACGTCTGCGTGGTCCGCCAGGACGGCCTCTACCAGATGTTCGCCGAGGGCAAGGGGGACGTCGCCCACCGGCTCAGCTCGCCCGACGGCGTCCACTGGACCGACTTCGGCTCGCTCGACGTCCGCAAGGTCGACGGCTCGCCGATCCCCCCCGGCCCCTACGGCACCCCCACCGCCTGGTTCGAGAACGGCGTCTGGCATCTGTTCTACGAGCGCCGCGACGAGGGCGTATGGCTGGCGACCAGCCGCGACCTCAAGACCTGGACCAACGTCCAGGACGACCCGGTCCTCGCCCGGGGGCCCGAGCCGTTCGACCGGGCGATGATCGCCGCCAACCAGGTCGTCCGCCGGGGGGGGCGTTACTATATCTTCTATCACGCACTTGCTGATATCAAGGATCGCAACTGGACCACCAACGTCGCCCGGTCGAAGGATTTGATCCACTGGGAGAAGTACCCCAAGAACCCGATCATCGGCGACAACCGATCGAGCGCCGTGCTGGTCCAGACCCCCCAGGGGGACCGCCTCTACACGATGCACCCGGACGTGAGGGTCTTCGAGCCGGTCAAGCCATAAGACATCCGTCTTATTTCACTTGTACAAAACGCCGATTCGTCGTCGGTAGTCGTCGTAGGTCTCCTCGAACAGCAGCCGGGCGCGCTCGGGGCCGAGGTGGCAGGCGGAGGTCAAGACCTTGGGGGGCTGGCCGGCATCGGTCAAAAGCCGGGCGGTCTCGGCCTTCATCAGATTGATCAGGGTGCATCCGGTGACGCTCGACAGCGGCGCGACCGGCGTTTCCAGCCCTTCGATCCAGACGACCGAATCGCCGGGCGGGGCCTGCTGGTCGACCACGACGTCGGCCAGCTCGTACAACTTCAGACCCGACTCATGCTTGGAAGTCGATGCATCGGCGTTGGCCTTCGACGTCAGCGCCACGACGGTCATGCCCAGCCGCTTGGCCTCGGCCGCCACGTCGATGGTCACCGCGTTGCAGCCGCTGCTGGAGATCGCCAAAAGGGCGTCGTCGGGGCTGGTCGCGAAGTTCCTCCAGAGGACCGGCCCGAACCCCCGCACGTTCTCCAGGAACATCGCCTGGCGCTGGCCGTTGGCGCCGACGACCGGGTTGTGGAAGCTCATCGACAGCTCGACGATCGGGTGGAAGCCGGGGAACGAGCCGTACCGGGGGAACATCTCCTCGACGGCCATCCGCGAATGCCCCGTGCCGAACACGTGGACCAGACGGCCGGCGAGGATCGTCCTGGCGAACCGACTCGCGGCGTCGCGGACCGCCCCGAGCTGCGTCGCCTCGATCGCGTCGAGGGCCGCGCGGGCCGCCTTCAGGTACTGGGAGCAGACGTCTTCGGTCTCGGTCATGGTTCCTCGGAGGGTCGGGGAAGGGTGGGGATGCGGCGGGCGTCGGGGAGCCTCCCCTCACAGACGCACCAGCCGCCGTCGACGTTCAGCACGACCCCGGTCAAGAACCGCGAGGCCGGCTCGCACAGGTAAAGCGCCGCCTCGGCGCAGTCCTCGGCCGAACCCGGGCCGCCGGCCATCGGCTGCTTGTCCGCGAGATAAGCCAGGATCGATGGATCGCCGCACGCCCGGGCCGCCATCGGGGTCTCGATCAGCGCCGGGGCGATCAGGTTGAACCGGATCTTGTCCCGGGCGTACCGGGCCGCCGCGGCCGTCGTCATCGCCTCGATCGCCCCCTTGCTCGCCGCGTACGCATAAGTACCGAAAAAGTCCGGAGCCGGCGACCAGCCGAGGACCGACCCCATATTCAGGACCGTCCCCCGCAGGCCGTGCTCGTCGGGCTCCTGGCCGAGCATCCGCCGGACGGCCGCGCGGTTGGTCAGGAACGTGGAACGGGCGTTGGCGTCCAGGACGGCGTCCCAGCCTTCGACCGAGCACTCGTGCAACGGGCCGTCGCCGAACCGCCGGCCGCTGATCCCGGCGACGTGGAACACGACGTCGATCCGGCCGCCGAGCAGGTCGCTCGCCCGCTGAAACAGGTACTCCACCGAATCCGGGTCGGCGGCGTCCCCGGTGATCGCGTGGACGTTCCGGGCGCCGAACCGTTCCAGCGGCGGGATCGCGGCCTCGCAGCCCTGGGCCGACCGCCCGCAGACCACCACCCGCGCCCCTTCTTCAAGGAACCGCCGGGCGGAAGCCAGGCCGATGCCGCTGGTCCCGCCGACGACCAGGCACCTCCGATCGTGAAGGCGGGGTCCAGACGACATCGCGGGCGACCTCCCGGTTCATTCGCTTCAGTTCAATCCTTCACCTGGAACACGGCCTCGATCTCGACGGCGATGCCGCCGGGCAGCGAGCCCATCCCCACGGCGCTCCGGACGCCGACGCCGGCCTCGGCGCCGAAGACGTCCTTCATGAGTTCGGAGTAGCCGTTGATCACCTTGGGCTGGTCGCCGAACTCGGGGGTGCAGTTGACCATCCCCAGGCTCTTGACCAGCCGGACGACCTTGTCGAGCGAGCCGAGGTGGTCCCTGAGCGTCGCCAAAATCGCCAGCCCGGTCTGCCGCGCCGCGGCGATCCCCAGCTCGACGTCGGCGTCGGCCCCGACCTTCCCCTTAATGAGACTGCCGTCCGGCTTCAACGGCCCATGACCCGACACGTAGACCAGGTCGCCCATCCGCAGCGCCGTGACGTAAAGCGCCATCGGCTTGGGGGCGGGGGGGAGTTCGAGCTTGAGGGCGGCCAGACGTTCTTCAGCTCCCATGAGTCCATTTCCTTGCCAGGCGTCGTCGTTCGGCGGCCGATCCGCGCGGATCGGTCCTGGCCTGCAAGCCTAACGGCAGCCGCCCCCCAATTCAACGCGCCAAACTCCGTTCGCCCCGGCTTCCGATTGGCTTCCTTCGCGCGGGTTTCACGCGCCGACCCCCAAGCCCGCGATCCAGGCGATTGGCTTCCTTCGCGCCGTTTCGGGATCGTCGTCCAGCCGACTTAGTTCGCCCAACTCCTTAAACCGATGGATTTTAACGACAAAACAACCGAGATCGCCGCACTCGCCCGATTGGCTTCGTTCGCGCGGGTTTCACACGTCGAAGCCGAATCCGGCGCCCCGCGCGATTGGGTTTGATCGCGCCGATTCTTCGAGCCCGCAACGCGTGCCGCGCCCGGCCGATTGGGTTCCTTCGCGCGGATTTCGACCTCGCGCGTTCATCACACCGACGGCCGTCTTGTCAAAGAACGGGGCGGATTGCAAGAATCCTCCAGGCTAATGTACCGCGCGTCCCCCGCATCGATCGGGATTCGCATCCAATGGCACGTCGAGGCCCCCGCCGAATCGGAGCCGTCGGCCTATTCAGCCCAGTCGTCGCGATCATCCTTCTCCCCCCGGGAGAAGGTGCCCGAAGGGCGGATGAGGGTCGCCGGATTCAT
>CALCIC010000922.1 GCA_937907405.1 uncultured Isosphaeraceae bacterium
GGGGCGACGACGGCCGAAGCGGCGCGTCGGGAAGCCGCAGCGTGGCGACGCGAGGCGAGGGGGACGCCTCGTCGTTTTCGCGCGTCGGCGGAGGAACGTCGGGGGCCTTCAGCGTGTCGTCGTCCGAGGCGCTTGCCGCCGAGTCCGGCGCGGCGATCGGCGGAGGGTCGCTCGACGTCGACGACGGCGGCGGCTCCGGCGCAGAGGCCGTCGCGGGGGGCGGCGCGACGGGCGTCGCTTCTTCGATCGCCAACGGGGACGCCGGCCGCGATTCAGGGATCGGAGCGAGAACGGACGACCCGGGCTCGTCGGGACGACTCGGGCTCAGCCGACTCATCGCCAGAGCGACCGGCCCATCAAGGCGGTCGATCGGGGCGACGGTCGCCGGAGCCGACGAATCGCCCACGCCGGCCGCCCCCCCCGCGCCGTTTTCTCCGACCGAATCGGGCGACGGCGTGACCTTGATGCGGCGGATGTGCGACTGGACCTCGGCGTCGAGGGCCGACGGATGGAGAGCCTTCATCACGGCCGGCATGCTGGTTCCGCCGACCAGAAGCCCCGCGTGGGCGGCGATCGAGAGCGCCAGGCATTTGCGGAGCGCCTTCCGCGACCCCCAGCTCACCCAGACGAGAATCGCCAGCAGCAACGAGACCGTTCCCACGAAGGCCCAGGCCCTCAGATCGGCTCTCAGCAGCAGCAAGTACGATTCCAGGTCCAGGCCGTCGGTCATCGGCACACGCTCGGATTCAAGGAAGGAGATGCGTCTTGGGACGATCTGTCAGGTCCAGCATAGTCGAATCGGCCGATTCCCGCATCAACCGCCGTCTCCGCTCCGAGGCGCCGAGTGACGACGCGTCTCGCCGATCCGAACATGCGGGGCCGGGGATAAGGACGGCGTTGACGTGAGGGTCGACATGGCCACGGCGTCGACGGTCTCTGCGCCGAGCCGGTCGAGGGCGCCGCCGAGCCGTTCGATCCGCGCCATCAACAGGTCGTACGCGACCAGGGCCGCCGTCGCGATCGCCACGCCCGCGATCGAAGGCCGCAGCGCCTCGGAGAGGGCCGGCCAGGCGAGCGGTCCGTCGCCGGCCTCGGTCATGATCCGGTCGAACGCCAGCAGGGTTCCCAGCAGGCCGAGCAATGGCGCGAGGATCGTGATCCGTCGAAGGGTCCCGACGTTCCGCCGGAGCCGCTCCGACTCCCAGCGGTGGGCCAGGCCGACGGCGCGCTCGAGTTCGGCCGCCGGCCGCCCCCAGCGCCTGACGGCCGCCAGGGCGACGCGCGCGGCGGGGCTCGGGTTCATCTCGCAGTAGTCGAGCGCCTTGCCGCCGTCGAGCTTGCCCTCGTGCAACCGGTCGAGGAACCGCGCGGTGAAATCGTTGGGGACCACGGCGCGCCTCCGCAGTCGGAACGTCCTCTCGATCAGGACGCAGAGCCCCATGGGGAAGCAGGCCGCGAGCCCTCCCCAGGCGATCCGCTCGCCGGCCGGCGTCTGCTCGTACCAGAGCAGGACCTCGCCGACCGCGTGGGCGATCCGCCGTTGAACGACGACCGAGGCGCTTTCCAGGGCGGATCGCGGCGGAGCGTCCGCGCGAGCCCCGCGCGCGTGGGCCAGGAGCGTCAGGCAGAGCACTCCCGACGTCAAGGCGCGGCCGGTCCACGGTCCTGTTCGCTGCTTGGGATTCATGAACGGGTTCCTTCCCAATTCCGGGCGATCGACTGAGAGGGATCGCCGCGATCACTTCACATCGCCGCGGTTCGCTTCTTTCAACTTGTGCTGCTCGACGACCGCCGCGCGGCGCTTGCGCGCTTCAGCGGCGCTGGGATCTTCGGGGAAATCGGTCGTCAAATGATCATACGTCTCAACGGCCTCGGCCCACTGGCCGAGACGCTCCTCGACCTTGCCGGCTTCGAGCAAGGCGGCGGCCTGCCAGCGGGGGGATTTGTAGAGGATGTCGACCTTGAGGAACTCCATCCGGGCCTCGCGGAGTCGATCTTCCAGAAAATAAGTTTCGCCCCGCATCAACTGGGCCTGCGCCGCAAGGTCGCTCCCCGGGTGCGATTCGATCACCTGCTGGAACGCGGCGCGGGCCTCCTCGGGGCGCGCCAGGCCCAGCAGCGCTCGACCGCGGGCGAACGCGACGACGTCGCGCGGGGCGTCGATCTTGTCGTCCTTGAGCGCATCGGCTTGGGCGAGCGCCTCCTTCCATCGCTTCAATCCGAGCAGACTCTGAAGCCGACGCTCGGCGACGATCCGGACGAAGTCGGGGGGGTCGTCGGGGCTCGCCGGCGCATCGGCCAGGGCCGCGAGGTCCGCGTCGGCCGCGTCGAACTGATCGCGTCGCAAGGCGGCCTCGGCGCGGAGCAGCCGGGCCTCTCGGAGATGGGAGTCGTTGGGGAATTCGGTGATCAGCCGGTCGAGGGTCGACGACGCCGCGGCCCAGTCGCCCAGCTCGATCTGAGTGCGGCCCAGTCGATACAGGACGACCGACATGAGGCGGTCGGGAGTTTTGGGGGCGTTGGGAGCCTCGGGCTTCACGAGCGGCGTGAGCAGGCGCGCGACCTCGGCGTAGTCCTTCTTCTGGTTGGCGGATTCGGCCAGGTTGAACCGCGCGTCGGCGGCGTGCTCGCTGTTGGGAAAGCTCTTGAGCAATTCCTCGAAGGCCGCGTCGGCCTCGGCCGGCTTGCCGGCGTCGGCGAGCGCCCAGGCGCGCTCGGCGAGCAGGGCGTCGATCGGCTGGCCGACGGCCTCAAGCCGCTTGCGGGCGGCCTCGTCGGCGACGAGTTTACTGATCAGCTCCGCGGCCTCGTCGGGCCGGTTCGACTCGGCGAGCAGTCGCGCCCGGGCCAGGCCCGCGTAAACCGCCGCATCGTCGGCCGCGAACCGGGTTTCGACCTGCTCGAAGGCGGAGATCGCTTCCTCCGTCTTGCCGGCGGCTTCGAGCGCTCGGCCGCGTTCGAGGGTCAGGCCGGCCGCCTGGCCTTCGTCCTTCGTGCGCGCGATGATCGCGTCGAAGGCCGCCGAGGCGGCGGCACCGTCCCCCTTCTTCAGAAGCGCCCGCGCCAGGCCGAGCTCGGCCCGCTCGCGGATGACCTGTGGGATTGCCGCCTTCGACGCCTCGGCCGCGGGTTGGGCGAGGATTGTGAACTGCTCGATCGCCTTTGGAACGTCTCCGGCCTGGAGCGCCGATTCCGCGACCCGGAGCCGCGCCGGGGGAAGCGCCGGGCTCTCGGGGAATTGCTCGGCGAGCCGGCCAAGGGCCTTTGCGGCGTCGTCGGGCTTGCCCAGGCCGAGATAGGCGGCGGCCAGATGCGCCAGCGCGTGGTCGGCGACCTGTCCCTCGGGCGCGGACTTCAGGTAGCGGTCGAACTCCGCGACGGCTCCCGCGTACCGCTCGGCCTTCAGATGACTTTGGCCCAGCAGGAAACCGGCGTCGGCGGAGGTCGTCAGCGTCGCCAGGATCGCATCGGCCCGATCCCCCCGCCCCGCCGCCCGGTAATCCAGCGCGAGTTCGTAACGGACCGCGGCGGCCAGTTCGGCGACGAGCGCTGGTGAGGGGGGCTTCGTTTCGGAATCGACCAGTGGTTCAAGAAGCTCAACGGCGACCTTGGGCTTTCCGTCGTTCCGCGCCGCGCGAGCCTGAAGCAGCACGACGTTCGGCCCCAGCGTGGACTTCGGGAACTTGTCCGCGAACGCGGCGGCGAGCTTGCCGGCCTCGGCGTGGTCGCCGGCCTCGCCCGCGAGCCGGACGGCTTCAAGCCAGGCGTCGTCGGCCCAGGGATCGGCCGGGGCGGCCTCCGCAACCTTGAGGAACCGCGCTTTCGCTTCGTCCGGTCGCTTGAGGGCTCGGAGAGCTTCCGCCGACCGATACAGGAGCGCCGGTTCGAGCGGTGAGTTCGACGCCCCGGCGAGCGTCGCATCCAACGTTTTCAATGCTTCTTCGGCATGACCGCGCCGCAGCTCGATACTCGCCGCGGCGAGCGCGGCGTCGTCGGCGAGGGGTTGCGAGGGATCGGCCGTCAGGGGCAGAAGCAGCCGCAGCGCCTCATCGTCGCGATCGAGCCGCGCGAGCGCCTCCCCCCTGCGAAACCGGGCCTCGGATCGGAACGAACTCGACGGCTCAAGGGCGGCGAGTTTGTCGAACGTCTTTTCGGCCTCGCCGAACCGGCCGGCGTCGAATTCGATCTTGCCGATCTGGAGCAGTGACTTGTCGACCCAGTCGGTGGCTCCCCGACCGACGACCTCGTTCAACACGTCGAGCGCCGGCTGAGTCTCGCCCAGGCTCGCGAGCGCTCGGCCGAGCCCATACCGCGCGCGGTCGGCCAGGCGGGCGTCGGGCGCGACCGCCAGCGACTCTTCATAAGCCGCTCGGGCGGCCCGAGGGTCGTCGAGCGACGACCGAACGTCCCCCAGGTACGTCCAGGCGGTCTCCAGATTGGGATGAGGGCCGGGCTCGGACGTGAATCGTTCGAGCGCCTCGCGCGCCGAGGGGAGATCGCCCAGCATGTACGACAATTCGCCCAGCCGATACCAGGCGGTTCGCGCCCGCGCGTGGTTCGGGGCGACTCGCAGGAATTCCTGAAACGCCGACCGCGCCTCCTTGTAGCGTCCCTGAAGCAACTGCGCGCTGGCCAGGCCGAATCGCGCGTCGTCGGCGTCGGCGACGGCCGGCGCGGGATCGCCGTCGAGGAACTTTTGATAAGCCTCGGCCGCCAGGTCGAACTTCCGCTGTCGAAAGAGTCCGTGTGCGAAGCGGAGCGTATCGGGAATCGTCCGGGCCGCGGCCGTCGTCCCTTCGGGCTGGCTTTGACCGAACGCCCCCGCTTCGGCGGCGATCGCAAGAAACAGCGACGCGGCGCAGACCCAGGCCGCGCTGAATCGGACTCTCCTGGCGTGAGCCAGACGCCTCGGCCCGACGATCAGAATCAATCGACTCTCCTCCCCGGGGCGCGCCCGTCCCTTGCTCAACGAAATCGACGCCGTCTGGCAATCCAATTCGCTGGAACCTAAAATCAGAAATGTCGACCTGAACCCGCAACGCCGCCTGGTCGACGATCTCCCGCCCGTAATCCGACCCGCCCGACCGTGCTCCTTGCTGAAATGTCGACTCGGTCTTGACCGTCGAGCATAGTCGATCTGACGCTCCGAGTGACAGCCGACCCACTGATCTAGAGGAATCGGCGCCGAGAGACGTGAAGAATGACCACGGCTCGAAGAAGAGCCTCTTCCCGCCTGATTGATCCCCGGCCGCTTCATGGCTTTCTCGGAATCGATTGTTCTCCACCACGCAATCGGCCAAATCATAATAATCCGTACATCTTGTCCCAGGGCGTCAAATTTGCCAATGGCATAGACCTGGGTTCTGGACAAAGCGCAAGACTCGTTTTAATCTACTAAAAACACGTAAAGCTCCCAGAACTCGCAGACCGTGGCCTTGTCGTGTTTGTAGAGTAGTAGGGCAGGAGATGAGGTCACATGCCCGGGGCGTCCCCAGGCATCTGTTTTTCGGCGATTCGGCTACTCAAGGAGAAATCACCAATGCTGCGCACCCGGTTGATCAGCGTTGCGTCCGTGGCCATTCTGTCCACGTCCGCTTACGCCCAAGTGCCTTCCAAACAGGTCCCCTCGAAGGTCCAGCCCAACGCTCAGGCCCCCTCGACG